>JADGPN010000482.1 GCA_017882465.1 Solirubrobacteraceae bacterium | reverse complement strand
TGAGCTGGGTCGCGCGCAGCAAGCGCGCCGGGGAGGCGTCAACCGGCGCACCAGTGGCTATCTCGCGGTACAGCCGCACCCGCGTGACGCGCACGACCACGCGGAGGCGAAGGCTCCGATCGCGGGAGGCCGAGACCAAGTTGGGCCGGGTTACGGAGGCAGGATCGGCAAGTGACCAGACCGATGGCCTCATCGCGTTCCTGCTTCAGGTTGTAAGTCGCCGTAGATCAGCAAATACGCCACTTCCAGGAACGTCGACTGCTCGCACAGGGCCTCGATCCGATAGCCCCGATGCCGCAGGACGCCCGCCTCGCCGTCGACGTGCGTGACCGCGCTGCGGCATACGGCGGTGTTGGTGAGACCAGGATCGAAGGACACCAACCCCTCGCCACCATCGAGCGCAACCTGATGCAGGTCCTCCGCGCGCACGGCTCCGTCCTCGATCGCGAGCTCACGGCTGCGACCCGTGCGGTTGTCGATCACCGTGAGCGTGTTTCGGCTCATCCGGCCGGGAGGGACGGTTGCGGCCGCGACAAGCGCTCGCCATAACCCCACGCGTAGAGCCAAACGGCCGACTGCGCTCTTCGTCGAGTCCGGATGAGCCGAGGATCTCGGCCTCGATCTGATCCAGGTTCCGACCCGCGAGCACCGCGAGCTCGACCTCGGTCACAAGCTCCCGCGCGCTCATCGATCGTGTCATGTCGATGCTCCCAGTCAAATCAGGCGCACGTGCTGAAGCACTTGGTGGACAGTCGCGGCCTCGGCGCCCACGTCTCCAAACGAGCGCTCCAGCTCAGCCACGCGCGTCTGGGCGTCGCGCACACGCGGATCGTCGCTGCGCCGATGGTGCGCGATGGCCACGCGTTGCCTGCGCGTCTCGATGAGCAGATCAGCCATGCATTCCAACAACTCCGCGAATCGATCCGGCCTCTGCTCCCGCTCGGGGATCGTCCTCAGTGGCATACACGTCGCGTCGGTCATCGCTCGGTCCCGGTCGGGTGGCGTCCGATATGCCGCAACGCCTGTCGTCCCAAGCCACGCTTCCGCACCAATCGGGGACCGGATGCCGATCCTCCGACTGGCGGCGCTGCCCAAGACGGCAGCTCCAAAGAGAACCAGCGCGTCGCCGAGACGCCCGAGCGCCCGACATCGTGAACAGTCAACATCCGCATCGTCGCCTCCATTCAACGCGTCTCAGTACCTACTGCAGTCTGCCCACGAAACGTCAAGACGGCGTGCAGGTTCGCCCTGTCGTCATAAAGACTGTGTGAAGTGTCCCTGGGACCTGGAGCGCCGGAGGCAGGACAAGGTCGCGAGCGACCGAGACAAGGGGTCTCCGTCAAAAGCATGACGCCATCGCGGCTCCATCGTCACGCCGACCTGGACCTGCGAGAGCAACTGCGCGTACGGCAACGCTTCACGTTTGTCGCCGTCGCCCTTCGGCCGTGAACTCGGAGCATTGCGGGCGTGCGGCGGGGTCGCCGACGGCACCATTTCAAGCAGCACCCCTGCTCCGTCATCACTCATGTGGCCCGCCCTCGCCCGTCCGCGAGGCCGCAGACGCTCAGGGCACATTGGCATTATCGAGCGCGGGTTATGGAAACGGCGGGGAGGACTTCTCACGCCGTCGTTGACCCCACGCGGGGCACTCAGCGGTCCAGGCCGAGAATCAACTTCAGCGCGCTCTCGACGGCGCTCAATGTCTGCGCGCTCACGCTTCCAACCCGTCGCAGTAGACGAGCGCGTGCGACGGCTCTCACGGCTCGCGGTACCGCCACACTCGCGTGGTCGACGCCCTCGTGTTTGCCAACCGGTGGTCTGAGCGCCGAAGCTGACCGGGACGCCGATATCGGCACCACCACGACCAGCTCGTCGGCTGTGCCGGAGAGAAGCTCGTCGACGGACACGATGATCGCGGGGCGGCTCTTCCCAGGCTCGCCTGCCCGCGCTGCGCCTAGCGAGACAAGCCAAAGCTCGCCGCGCCGCGGCTCAATCGAGGCCATCGCCGAGCGCCCGCTCCCAGTCGCGCTCCTCGGAGCTGACCGCAGCGCTCTCGGCGTCCTTCAGCGTCGCGTCTCGCTCGGAGCGCAGAATCGCGTCACGCTCGAGTCGCTCGGCGAGCTGGGCGATCAACCCCGCCACCGACAAGCCACGATCGCGGGCGCTGCGGGCAAGGCTGTCGCGCACTGGGCGCGGAACTCTGATTGTCGACGTATCTTGCGCCATGGCGCCGTAGTATAGCGCTACCACATAGCGCCATAGTGTTCATTATCGAGCATTCAAAGTCCGCGGCAACGGCGGGCGCTTGCAGCGGCGGGAACAGCGCGTCGTGTCCTGGAAGGCGAACAGGGGCTCGCTCCACCGAGGGCTCTCGGCCCTGGGTCCTTGACATGCTGCCAGGGCGCTTTACCGGCTACTGGGTCACTGTGTAGGTGACGTGCACGCGCCGGTTGGCGACACGCCCGGCCGCGGTCCGGTTGCTGGCGATGTAGTGGCCGTAGTGGCCGGCGACGGTCATGCAGCGGGCTGGCGGTCCCCCACACGAGTACCCGTAGGACACGGCGGCGTTAGCGTTCGGGTTCACGGTGCCGTGGAAGGTGAAGGTGGCGACGCCGCCCTGAACGACGAGGTCTGAGACCGAGGTTGTGCCGGCGTCCGGCGGTGCCGGCGGTGCCGGCGTGACCGGGCCGGTGGGGGCGCGGAAGGCGAGCCGAACGCCGGCGGAGTTGGTGGCGGACACTTGCACTTGCATGCCCTGGCCGAGGTCGGCGCCGGTCAGCTGGTAGCTGGAAGTGCTCGCGCCGGCGATGGGACTGCACATGTGCATGAAGTCGGTCGTGCAGCGCTCCCACTGGTAGGTGAGCGTCGGGGTCGGATACCCGGTCCAGGTGCCGCCGTCGCTGCTCAGCGTCTGGTCGACCGCCAGGGTGCCGGTGATGAGCGGCAGGGCGCTGTAGGACGGGGGTGCGGTGATGACCGCGCTCGGGGCGCTGGTCGCGCTCTGAGAGCCGGCGCTGTTGGTGGCGGTGACCGTCAGCTCCAGCGTGGAGCCGAAATCCGAGCTGACGGGCCAGTAGCTCGAAAGGTTCGCGCCGGCGATGGAGGTGCAGTTGGCGCCGGCGGCGTCGCAGTCGGCCCACTGGTAGGCGAAGGTCGGGGCGGGAGTGCCCTTCCAGGTGCCGTCGGTGCCGGTCTGCGCCCACCCCGGCTGCGCGGGGCCGGAGAGGACCGGCGCGGCGGTATTCACGGGCGCGGCTGTCGTCGTCCAGGTGGCCGTGTCGGAGCCGGTGCCGCCGGAGCCGGTCACGGTCACCGTGAACGTGTGCGGGCCGGCGGCCAGGTTCGTGATGAGCAGCGACGCGGCGCCGCATTGGACGGCCTGGGAGTCGAGCTTGCAGGCGGTCGCGCCGACCTCCCGCCCGCGTGCGTGTAGTCGATTGTGACGGCGGTCGCGGTGCTGTCCGCCGGCGGGTTGGTGATGTGCACGTCGGGGCGGGCTCTGAGATGGTCACCGACGCGGACTCGGTGTTGTTGGTCACCGTCGAGGTGTAGGTGATGGTCTGGGCCCGGGTTCGCGTACGCGGGCGCCGAGTTCGTCACGGCCAGGTCGGCGGACGGGGTGACGGT
>JADGPN010000481.1 GCA_017882465.1 Solirubrobacteraceae bacterium | reverse complement strand
CCGCTTTCATGCCCCGGGAGGTCTCTCGGCCACATCCGGCCGGGCCCTGCTTCTCGCCAACAGCAGGGCAGTGCGGATCGCTAGCTGGGATCCGTTTCCCCTGCAAGCACAAGCGGTGAAAGCAGACGTCCTGTGTCAACCCCCCTGGGGAATTATGTGGACCGGGGGCGCATCCCCCGGACCCCCTGGCGACCCCCTCACGCAGATGGCGCGCTGCGCAAACGGCAAGTATGAGAGCCCGCCCGGCGGCTCGTCCGGCGCAAAACGGCACGCGCCGGCCGCCCCAGCGCCGCCGTGCGGCTGAGACAGTGAACGTCAACGTCAGCTGCTTGGTCGGCGCGGCTGGTTCCTGGAAAGCGCGAGCGCCGAGTGCAATCGAGTTACGCTGCGGCTGTCACCTCGTCGTCAGTGGTGGGGAGGCCGGCCGCCATGCGCTGGGTGGCGGCATGGTCGACGACGGGCCCCGACAGGGTCGGGATGGTGACCGTGATGTGTTGTTGCAGGGCGCGGTGACGGGCCGGGTCATACGGCACGCCGTCCTGCCAGCAGCGCCACACGATCCTGCACCACGCCCGCCCGAGGGTGCGCAGCGCGCGGGGGTGGTCATGGCCGCGGGCGATCGCGGCGGCGTAGACATCTTGGGCCCAGGGGTGCCAGTGGCGGGTGCTATCGGCCAGCGTGCAGAACGCGGCGCGTAGGCGCTTGTTGCACCCCCACCGAAAGCAGGCGGATTTGCGTTTGCCGGACTCGATCGCGACCGCGGCTTGGCCGGCGTCTGCGGCGAGCGTGTCGCGAGTCGGGTAGCGCGCCCGGCAGTCGCCGATCTCGCCCAGCAGTTCTGCGGCGGTGATCACGCTGTCGGCGCCTTTGAACAGCGAGCGGAAGATCTGTCCGTCGGGATGCTCGCGGATCGCGGTGGCGATCTGGCGCTCGAGCTCCTTGATCTGGCTGTTGAGCGACTTGATCGTCGCGACCAAGCTCAGCACGAGCTGGCGGCGGGTGTTCAGCTCGAGCTCCCCGACTCGGCCCTCGGGCGCGCGCCGCAGCTTTGCCAGCAGCTGCGCGGGTTGCTGGCGGCCGGAGTAGCGCTCGCGCGTCAGAAACGCCTGAAGGCGCGCCTCGCCCAGCCCGCGTGTGTCGGCCGGGCTCGGGTAGCGCTCCAGGAACGCCAGCGAGATCCGGCTGTGCAGAACGCTAAACAGCCCCAGCGGCCCGGGCCAGAAGCGCCCAAGCTCGGCGCGCAGCTGGTTGCTCAGCGCTGTCCGGGCGCCGACGAGGTCTTCGCGCCCGCGGGTCAGCGCCCGCAACGCCTTGGTTTGATCGCTGTCGGGCTCGAGCACCCGGAAGCGGTGGCTGTCAGTACGCGCCAGCTCGCAGATCACGAATGCGTCAAACCGATCGGATTTGCCGCCTGAGACGCGAAACCGATCGCGAGCCGCCGCGACCTGGTTGGGATGCAACGCCAGCACACGCAGCCCGGCGTCTAACAGCCGCTCCACCAACAACCCGTCCGGGCGCTCGATCGCGACCAGCTCGACCTCTAACCGCATCAGCGTCCGGCACAACGACCGCAGTCCCTGCTCGTCATGCGCGAACGTGGCGGCCAGAAGCTTCTCGCCCGCGGCGTCAGCGACGAGCACGTCGTGCTTCTCCGACGCCCAGTCAACACCAGCATAAGTTCCCATCTGTAATTACCTCTTGGCTCAGAACAACTCGACAGCGCCCCGACCAAGAGGTACCGTTGCGGGTGCTATTGCGGTAGGGACGGGTCTTCGCTTTGCGGGCTCGACCCGCCCCCCGCACAGATCCCAGCGTGCACTGCTAGCGCACTGGGCTCCTCCCTTGGGTGCGAGCGTCGAATCGGGCGTCGGGCCAGGGGTGGATGATGCGCGGCAAAGGTAGCCATCGATCTCGGAGAGGCCGCATCCGTTCCCACGTCAAACGCGAGCGCTGGCTGCGACGCCGCAGCGCCCGATACCAGTGTTCGGTGGCGTAGTAGCGGAAGGCGAGCAGCGCCTCGCTGTTGCCGGGCACGCCGTAGTAGTTGGCGTGTCCTCGCAGGACGCTGGCGAGCCAGCGACCCTGCTCGGGGATGGGCTGGTGCCGGCGTCGCAGCAACTCGTCCCTGAGCGCGCGTAGCTTCGCCTGCAACCGCTTTGAGTCGGTGATCCGCTTGAGCTTGAAACGCCCCTTCTTGGTCCTCGCGCACACGTGCGTGAAGCCGAGGAAGCGGAACATCTCAGGTCGGCCAAGTCCCCGCGCCTTGCGGTCCGAAGCGGCGTACCGCCCGAACTCGATCAGCCGCGTCTTCTCGGCGTTCAGCTCCAAGCCGAACTGCGCGAGCCTGCTGCGCAGATCAGCCCAGAACCGCTCCGCATCATCACGGTACTCAAAGCCCACCACGAAGTCATCAGCGAAACGCACGATCACTACCTCACCGCGCGCGTGCCGAGTTCTCCACTGGTGAGCCCAAAGGTCGAAGACGTAGTGCAGGTAGACATTCGCAAGCAGCGGTGAAGCTGATGCCCCTTGCGGCACGCCCTCCTCATACGCGGTCCACGACCCGTTCTCGATAACCCCTGCCCTGAGCCATTTCTGGACCAGGCGCAGGACCCTTCTGTCCGCGATCCGGTGCTCCAAGAACCGCTCAAGCCAGCGATGGTCAAGGCTTGAGAAGTAGTCGCGGAAATCCGCGTCGAGCACCCAGCTCACACGCTTTCGCACGATCCCGGTCGCGAGCGCATCCAACGCATCATGCGGTCTGCGCCCAGGCCGAAATCCATACGAGAAACCGACGAAGTCCTGCTCGTAGACGGCGTTCAGCACCTCGACCACCGCCCGCTGAAGAAGTTTGTCCTCCAGCGCGACGACTCCGAGCGGCCGCAGCCGCCCGTCCGGTTTTGGTATGTACACCCTCCGCGACGGCTTCGCCCGATAGCTCCCGCGATGCACCCTAGCGTGCAGGTCCCGAAGGTTCGCTTCGAGGTCCTGCCCGTAGTCGTGCCAGGTCACGTCATCCACCCCCGGCGCAGCTTTGGGCTTCAGCGCCCAGTACGCCGCCCGGAGGCGATCGACGTCGACGTGATGCAGGAGCGCGGTGAACCGCACATCCCTGTCCGTCCGCGCCAACTGGCGCACGCGATCCAGCTCGCTTGACACGCCGACTCCGGCTCTGGGTCCGGGGCGTGGTTTGCCGGTCGCGTTTCCCTTGGGCGATCCCCTTTCCTCCCCCGCCTCCGCCGCCCCGCCCTGGGCGTTGTTCAACGGGTTCGCAGGTAATACGAGATCGTCTGACTTCCCACGGTCGTCCATCACGGGATTACGGCCTCGGCCTTCCCCGCACGACCCGTCATACCATCACCACTGGCGGGTGACCGTGGGACCTCCCGGTTCTCGCGTCTGGAGACTCCGCACGTGCACAGGATCTCAGACCCCGCGGGGTCCACCGACGGCTCGCGAAAACGCCGGCGGCGGTGTTGCCTTCCGCTTTCTATGACAGCGTCGGCACCCCGAGTCATGGCTTTACGAGGCTCAATAGCCCAGCCCGCGCGTACCCCTACCGACGCTTCGCCGCCGCCCTCGCGAGCGGCCGACGCACGGCTCGGGGTCATCGTGGTTCGCTAGTCCTTCGA
>JADGPN010000115.1 GCA_017882465.1 Solirubrobacteraceae bacterium | reverse complement strand
GGTCCAGGTGCAATCGTCGTGGTTCCCGCTCTACGACCGAAATCCGCAGTCGTTCGTGCCAAACATCTTCTGGGCGAAGCCCGCAGACTATCGGAAGGCGGTGCAGCGGATCTATCACGCGCCGGGGCAGGCGAGCTACGTGGAGCTGCCGGTGGTCGTTGCGCGGTGAGGCCGGTGCGGGCGTCGGGCATCGAGGCGCCCGACGGCGACCAGGATGCCGAAGATGATGGCCTCCGGGCGCGGCGGGCAGCCGGGAATGTAGACGTCGACGGGGAGAACCCGGTCGACGCCACCGGCGCTCGCGTAACTCTCCCCGACGATGCCCCCCGAGGCCGCGCATGCTCCCACGGCGATCACGACGCGCGGATCGGGGATCGCCTCGAGCGTGCGGCGGACGGCGGTCTCCAGGTTGCGCGTGACCGAGCCGGTGACCACGACCCCGTCCGCGTGGCGCGGGGAGGCGACGAAGTCGATGCCGAGCCGACGAACGTCGTACACCGGGTTCAGGAGAGCGGTGAGCTCCCAGTCGCAGGCGTTGCAGGAGCCCGCGTCGATGTGGCGGAGGTGCAGCGATCGGCCGAGCACCCGGTGGATCTCGGACGAGGCGTGGGCGGCCTCGGCGGCCGGGTCGGATGCTGGTCCCGCCGCTGGGACGGCGGGGTCGTCGGCCACGACCTCGATCCGCAGGTCGTCGCGGCAGCGCGCCGCCAGCTCGAAGTCCCGTCCCATGGTTATCGCACCGGCCCAAGGATCCTCAGCACAGCGGCCGCAGAAGACGCACCGCGCGACATCGAGCCCGACGTGGCGACGGCCGCCGTCGATATGCTCCGAAAGCGCACCCGTGGGACAGACCGATGGAGGCGGCAGGTGGCTGCCGGGGCGAAGCACGGGAAGCCCGCGAAAGCGATCCGGCGGCACGCTCGGCTCTGCTGGGTAGCGGGTCGTGACCACCCCGGTGTGAAACGCGTTCAGGAGGATGCGTAGCATGTCAGCGATCCGTGCACGAGTAGCAGAGCTCGAAGCTCTTGTTGACGAGCGGGAAGTCTGGGACGATCGCCGTCTGCGCGGCCAGAACCACAGCGGGCCAGTTGTGATAGCTCGGCGACCGGAGGTGGTATCGCTCCACCCGCCCGCTTGCATCGGTGCGAAGCCAGTGCACCGCCTCGCCTCGCGGCGACTCTATGGCCGAGATCCCGATCCGTCCGCCGGGCAGCGGCTCCGGGAGGGCGACCCCCAGCGGCCCCGGCAGGAGCCGCCGGACGAGCTCGCCGACAAGTCGGATCGACTCCCGGGCCTCCAGGGCGCGAACGTTCACGCGGGCCATCGCGTCGCCGTCGGAGGCGGTCACGACGTGCAGGTCGGGCGGCTCGGGGCCCGCGAACGCGGCGTGGGGATGCTCGCGCCGCGCGTCGCGGTCCACGCCGCTCGCCCGGGCCGCCACACCGGCGACGGCGAGGTCCAGCGCGGCCTGGTGCTGAAGGACACCGGTGTCGTCCAGTCGATCGACGACCGACGGGTTGGCTTCGATGCGCGCCATCAGGCTGTCGAGCCCAGCGAGCGTGTCCTGGAGCGTGGCAGCAATGACTCCGAGCAGGTCGGCCGGGAGATCGAGTCGCACGCCGCCCGGGATGACGAGGCCCCGCAAGAAGCGATTGCCGGCGACCCGCTCGTTGAGCTGCTGGAGGCGCTCCTTCAAGCGCATCCCGGTGGTGGTGCCATAGTGGAACGCGGCGCCAGCGCAAATGTTGCCGACGTCGCCGACATGATTGTAGAGCCGCTCCAGCTCGAGCGCGATGCTCCGAATGAGCCGGGCCCGCGGCGGGGCGTCGACGCCGGCGATCTGCTCCAGCGCTTCGCAGTAGCCCAGTCCGTGCGCCACCGAGCAGACCCCGCAAATACGCTCGGCAACGTAAAACGCGTCGAGCGGCAGCAGCCCCTCCATCCGCTTCTCCAGCCCGCGATGCGTGTAAAACAGGCGCGCTTCGAGATTCAGCACGGTCTCGCCCACCGATGTAAAGCGGAAGTGGCCCGGCTCGATGATGCCGGCGTGGATCGGGCCCACCGGGATCTCAAAGACGCCCTCACCCTCGGCGACGAGGTGCGGGAACTCGGCGGCTGGCTGCACCGGGACACGCCGCGACGCATCGAACGCCTTGCGGAGCGGGAAGACGCCCTGCGGCCACCCGTCGTGAACCACGAGCGGGCGGGGGTCGGGATGCCCCACGGGGACAATCCCGAAGAGGTCCTGCATCTCGCGCTCGTGCCAGTTCGCGGCCGGTACGGCCGTGGTCAGGGAGGGCACCTCAGGGCGCGCCGAATCCACGGAGACGAGCAGCGTCACGAATCGATCCGGCGTGCCGGGCGTGGTGGGCTCGAACACGTAGCGCACCTTGAGATCGTGGTCCGGCGTCGTCGTCTCATCGGTCGCCACGACTGTGGCCAAGGCCATCGCGTGCGATCCGACCAGCACGGCGGCCGCCGCAGGGAGATCGCCGGGTCGGCCAAGACGCACCGTGAGGTCGGATGGGCGCGGGCCCACGTCCGCCTCCACGGAGCCGAGTGCGCCGGCCCGCAGCGCGACCATGAGGGGATGATCAGCCAACGACGATCTCCGTGGCGCGCCGGAAGAGCCCGTCGATGCTCGCGGGAATTGTAAGGCCGAGCAGAATCATGATCGCCGCGAGCAGCATCATCCCGAGCAGCGGGGACCAGGCCTCTGGCTCCCGGCTCGCCGTCGCCGTCGGCTCGCCGAAGACCATCGCACCAACATGGTGGAGGAGGCCGGCAAAGATGACGACGACCATGGCGAGGAAGATGGCGATTGCCACCCAGTGACCTTGGCCGATTCCGGCGCGCAGTATCATGAGCTCGCTCACGAAAATGGAGAACGGCGGCACGCCGGCGAGCGACAGTGCCGCGAGCATGAGGAGTGTCGCGCCAATCGGCGCCACCGCGAGCAGGCCGCGGATGACCCGCATGTCGCGCGTGCCGTAGCGGGCGATGGCCTTGCCGGCGGCGAAGAACGCGAGGGCCTTGGTGACGCCGTGGTTCACCACGTGCAGCAGCGCGCCGTAGGTGCCAATGGTTCCGCCGAAGCCGAGTCCGAGCGCCACGATCCCCACGTGCTCTACGCTATGGTAGCCGAGCAGGCGCTTGAGGTCGTTCTGGGCCAGGATGAACGGAGTGGCCACAACCACAGAGGTGAGCCCGAAGACGAGCAGCACCTCTGCCGGAAACGCAGGGCCGCACGCGGCGGCGGCGATCGTCTGGAACCGGATGATCCCAAGGAGCGCGCACTTGATGAGGACGCCCGAGAGCAGCGCCGACACCGGCGTGGGCGCCTGACTGTGGGCGTCCGGCAGCCAGAGGTGCATGGGCGCAAGGCCCGCCTTGGTGCCGTAGCCGACCATCACGAAGATGAACCCGATTCTTACGATCCCCGGGTTGAGCATGGGAGCGATTTTCATGATCGCAGACCAGCTCATTGCGTCCGCGCCCACGGCACCGTGGGCGGCGGCGGCGGCAGACACCAGCACGGTGCCGAAGAGGCCGAAGGAGATGCCGATGGTCGTCACGATGATGTACTTCCACGCCGCCTCCAGGCCGTGTTGATGGCCGTGGTAGCCGATGAGGACGGCCGAGGTGATCGTCGTCCCTTCCATTGCGATCCAGAGTACGCCCAGGTTGTCGGCGAGGACCGTCACGACCATCGTGGCCACGAAAAGGTGCACGAGCGCGAAGTAGGACCGCAGCGACTCGGCCTTCATGTTGCCGACCGCGACCGCCTGCTTGAGCCACCCCACTGTGTAGATGGACACGGCCAGCGTGAGGACGACGAGGAGGAGGAGAAAGACGAGTCCGAGGTCGTCGATGCGCAGCACGCCGAGCGCACGCGGGCCGCCCTTTGCCACCTCGCGCGCGAGGACGAGCGTGAGCGCGAGAAGAATCGCCGAGCCACAGACGTCGATGGCCGAGAGGATGCGGCGGTCGCGCGTGGTGAGCATGAGCAGCGCCGTGACGGTCGGGACGAGCGGCAAAACCCAGAGGAGCGTCTCAGTCACTGGTCATCCCTTCAGCCGGTCCAGGCCCGCAATGTCGGCGTCGACCGTCGAGCGGACGCGGAGCACCATGATCGCCATGACGAGCACGGCGAGGATGACGTCGAGGATCACGCCGATCTCTATGATGAGCGGCATGCCCTGCGTCACCGCCATCGCCGTGAAGAAGATCCCGTTCTCCGACGCGAAGAGGCCCACCATCTGGTTCAACGCCGTCTTGCCGGTGGCCATGACGAGCACCCCGAGCAGGGTGAGGGCGATGCCGACCGGCAGTGCGTTGCCGGTGATCGCCTGGTTCACGGGGCCAAGCGTGGCACTCAGGTGGAACGACATCACCACGACCATCACCGCAAGGGCGAGCGTGGCGGCGACGGGGATCACCGGCTCCACCTCGCGACGCACGTTCATGCGACGGACGACCCGGTGCAGCACCCACGGCAGCACGATCGTCTTGACGGTGAGCGTAATGCCGGCAATCACCCAGAGGTCCGTGTTCCCGGTGGCCGTAGCCAGCACCGCAGCCGCGATGGCGATGAGGAGCGACTGGGCGGCCACGGCGTAGATGGCACGGTAGATCTGGCCGGCCGCGAGGATGAGGATCATCGTGAACAGCAGCAGCGCGCCGAGGTCGTCGATGATCGTGCGGACCGTTTCGGCGCTCACAGGATTCTCAGGGCGAGCGCGGTGAGGGCACACACGAAGCCGATGCCGAGGAACTGCGGCACCCGGAAGAGCCGGAGCTTGGCGTACGACGACTCCACGAGCGCGAGGTAGGACGCGAGCACCAGGATCTTCGCCGCGAACGCGCCGACACCGAGGAGGAGGCCCGCGGCGTCCGCCCCGTTCGCCGGTCCGATCGGGAAGAAGAGGGCCGACACGAGGCCGAGGGTCACGATCTGGCGCGTGTGCGACGCAAGCAGCATGCAGCCGAGGCCCGGCCCGGAGTGCTCGAGCAGCATGCCTTCGTGCAGCATGGTGAGCTCGAGGTGGGTGTCGGGGTTGTCTACGGGGATGCGGCCCGTCTCGGCCGGGAGCAGCACCAGCATGGCTGCAAAGCCGAGGAAGTCCGCCGCGTGCCAGGCGAGGACCCACGACGTCCCGCGCTGCGCCGCGAGGGCCCCGAGTTCCGTCGTCCCGGCGGCCACCGCGGTCGAAAACACGACCATCATCAAGACCGGCTCGACGAGCGGCGCGAGCGTCATCTCCCGCGAGGCCCCCATGCCGCCGAAAGCGCCGCCCGCGTCGAGCGCACCGACTGCCGTGAGGAAGCGGGCCAGCGCGAGGAGCCCAAGCAGCAGCAACGCGTCGCCCAACGGAAAGGACGGCGGTCCCGCCCGGACCACCGGAATGAGCGCGCCCGCGGCCACCGTGGCCGCCAGCACGAGCACCGGAATCAACCGGAAGAGACCCGAGGCCGTATCGGCCTGGACCGTGCCCTTGCGAAATAGCTTGGCGAGGTCGCGGTACGGCTGTAGGACCCCGGCCCCCTGCCTGCATTGGATCCGGGCCTTGATCTTCTGGATGATGCCGGTGACCAGCGGCCCGAGCAGCACGAGAAAGGTCATCTCGAAGAGCAGGAGCCCGAGCGATCGCTCGCCGGTCATCATTGGTCCACCCCGAACAGCAGCAGCGCCACGAAGAGGGCCGCCAGCACGAACCCGATGTACCCGTGGATGCGGCCGGTGCTGCGGGCGCGAATGGACTGCGAGAGCGACGAGATGCCCCGCTGGACGCGGTGGTAGATCTGCGTTTCCGCGAGGTCCACGACCTCGCCGGCGTAATGGATACGCCTCACGACGTACGGCGTCCCGGCGGTCTCCCGAATCACCTCGCGGCGGGGGCGGTAAAGCGTCGCGAAAACGAAACGGAGCGGCTTGGCAAACGCGGTCGCCGTGTAGTCGAACCGTGAAGTGGGGCTCATCCCGCACGCCCACGTTGGCGCGGCGCGCGGCGGGCCGCGCCGCGATCCGCGGCGCAGTACCCAGGCTATCGCCGTGAGCGCGATGAGGAGCGCGGTCACCATCGTCATTGAAATGGCGGTGGCGGCCGTCCCGGACGCCGTCAGTCCCGCCGACAGCACCATCGGTCCCCGAGCCGTCACCACGGCGCTCGCTCCGGGGCCGTGGAGCAGTCCGGCCGTCGGCGCGTCGAGCAGGCGCATCGCGTAGCCCGGCGCCACACCGAGGGCCACGCAAAGCGCGCCGAGCCATGCCATGCCGACGATCATCGATGGCGGTGCCTCCGTGGCATGCTCGGCGTGGGCCGTACGCGGGCGGCCAAGAAACGTGACGCCGAACGCCTTCGCGAAGCAGGCCGCGGCGAGGCCTCCCGTGAGTGCCAGCATCGCCGCGGAGAAGACAATGACGAGCCCGGCCGGGCCGTGGAAGCGGCCGGCGCCGCCCAGGAGGGCCTGAAAGGTGAGCCACTCGCTGACGAACCCGTTGAGCGGGGGGAGAGCCGAGATCGCGATGGCTCCGAGCAGGAACAGCCCCGCCGTCCATGGCATGCGCCGCGCGAGCCCGCCGAGCTCCTCCATGTTGCGGACGTGCGTGCGGGAGATGACGCTGCCGGCGCCGAGGAAGAGCAGGCCCTTGAATGCCGCGTGGTTGAGGGTGTGAAGGAGTGCGGCCGTAAGCGCCACGGTCGCGAGAACGCCGCCCACGCCCTCCCGGCGCCACAGGATCATCGCCAGCCCCACCCCGATCAGGATGATCCCGATGTTCTCCACGCTGTGGAACGCGAGCAGGCGCTTGATATCGTGTTGCTGGAGCGCGTAGAGCACTCCGAGCACGGCCGAGGTCGTGCCCACGACGAGCACTGTCCATCCCCAGGAGGAGGGGAGCGGCCCGGCCACCGGGGCAAGGATGTCGAAGGCGAAGCGAAGTAACCCGTAGATCGCGACCTTGAGCATCACGCCCGACATCAGCGCCGAGACGTGGCTCGGGGCCGCGGGGTGCGCGCGCGGGAGCCAGACGTGGAGCGGGACCACGCCCGCCTTGGTGCCGAAGCCCACGAGCGCCAGGAAGAACAGCGTCGTTCTGGTCGTGCCATCGAGGTCACCCGCCGCCGCGCGAAGGGCCGCAAAGTCGAACGCCCCGGCCCGCTCGGTCAGGACAAGGAATGCGACGAGCAGCAACGCCGTCCCTCCGTGGGCCATCACCATGTAGAGGAGCCCTGCCCGCGCGTTCTCGCCATCCCGGTCGTCGGAGACGACGAGAACGTAGCTGGCGAGCGTCATCCCTTCCCAGAAGAGAAGAAAGGTCATCGCGTCGCCGGCGCAACAGAGGAACGCCATGCATCCCACGAACACGTTCAGCGCGAGCACCTGGGTCGCCTGCCGCGCTGGTCCCGCGTCGGGCGAGTATGTCCGCAGGTAGGCGGGACCGTAGACGGCCGCCGCGACGGCCACGAGGGAGATGACGAGCAGAAAGTACGCCGAGAGCCCGTCTACCGAGAGCGAAAGCCGGGCGAACGGGAAGAGGGCCGGCAGCGGCTGGGTCAGCGTGCGACCCGGGGCGCCGAGGAGAACGCTGAGCGAAACGCCGAGGCCTACCACGGCCCCAGCAAGTGTGGCCAGGTGACCCACACTGAGAGCGAGTCGGCCCGACCACCGCGCCAGCAGGGCCGAAAGCGCGCCTGCCCCGTAGCAGGCGGCCATCAGATTCAGGCCCGAGTCGACGTTCACGTCGCCCCCCCGCCGGGGAGTGTCCCGCTTTCAGTTGAAATTCGGGTGCTGTCTCGAGTGTGAGATGCTTTATGCAGCTGCATCTCGTGAAGTTGTATCGATGTTTTCAATGTGTTCACTGGCGAGGGCTCGCGCCAGCAGTGGCAGATGCTGGGCTTACGCGGCCTGATACCGCCTATTTGATGGCCGGAGCAATAGCTTACGCTCGGCGAGCAATTCCTCAGAGGAGGCGTAGATGACGAATGAGCACGCTATTGGAATGCGCGCGGACGAACGCGGGCACCTCACGAGCGACATTTCCCGCAATTACCTCTCTCCCGCGGTTCTGGAGCGGCTACGCCGCCGCATCGCCCTCGCCGATCCACATCGCAAGACGGCGCCGGTGCTCGCACCCTTCACGGGTGGCGTGATCGGGACGATTCCCGTCGGCGTTCCAGCCGACGTGGACGAGGCGATCCGCCGCGCGCGGCAGGCGCAACCCGGCTGGGCCGCGCGCCGCCCCTCGAGCCGAGGTGCCGTGCTCGTGCGCTTTCACGATTTGCTGCTCGACCGCCGCGAGGAGGCCCTCGACCTGATCCAGCTCGAGTCGGGGAAGGCACGGCGCCACGCACTCGAGGAGATCCTCGATACGGCGCTCGTGGCGCGCCACTACGGGTTCCGCGCCGCGAAGTACCTGCGCGTCCGCCGGCGTGCGGGCGCGCTCCCCGGCCTCACGATGACGCGAGAGTATCGGCAGCCGGTTGGCGTGGTCGGGATCATCTCGCCATGGAACTTCCCGCTGATCCTGGGCATCACCGACGCGCTCGCCGCGCTGGCGGCGGGGAACGCAGTGGTGCTGCGCCCGGACGAGCAGGGCTCACTCACTGCGCTCTGGGCCGTCGACCTGCTCTATGAAGCGGGACTTCCATCAGACGTCCTGCAGGTGGTGACCGGACCGGGACCCGAGCTCGGGCCGCCGCTGATCGAGGGCGCGGACTTCATCATGTTCACCGGAAGCACGCGCACGGGGCGAATCGTGGCGCGGCAAGCCGCCGAGCGGCTGCGCGGCTACTCGCTGGAGCTGGGCGGGAAGAACCCGATGCTGGTGCTCGAGGACGCCGACCTGGAGGCAGCGGTGGACGGCGCGGTGCGCGGCGCGTTCGTGGGCGCGGGGCAAGTGTGCGTATCGATCGAGCGGCTGTACGTGCACGACGCGCTGTTCGACCGCTTCGCCAAGCGACTCGTGGAGCGCGTGCGCGAGATGAAGCTCTCGCCGGCGTTCGACTACGACGCCGACATGGGCTCGCTGACGGTGCCGCGGCAACTCGACACGGTGGAGAGTCACGTGCGCGACGCCGTGGAGAAGGGCGCTCATCTGCTGGTGGGGGGACGGCGTCGGCCGGACATCGGCCCCCTTTTCTACGAGCCGACGGTGTTCACCGGCGTCACGCCGGAGATGAAGATGTTCGCCGAGGAGACCTTCGGGCCGGTGGTGGCGCTCTACCGCGTGGCGAGCGACGAGGAGGCGATCGCCCGCGCGAACGACACGCGATACGGATTGAACGCCAGCGTCTGGTCGAGGAGCGTTCGGCACGCGGTGCGTGTGGCGAAGCAGATCCAGACCGGCACGGTAAACGTGAACGAGAGCTACGGCGCCACGTGGACGGCCACGTCGGCGCCCATTGGCGGGATGAAGGAGTCGGGGTCCGGCCGGCGCCACGGCGCGGAGGGCATCCTCAAGTACACCGAGTCGCAGACGATCGCCATCCAGCGGGGGTTGCCGCTCGCGCCCCCACCGTTCATCCCCGTGCGCGTGTACGCGTCGCTCATGCCTCGTCTGCTGCGGCTCATGCGGCACATTCCCGGGCTACGCTGAGGTTCTCATGGACGCGATCCTGTTCACCGGATTCCCCGGCTTCCTCGGCAGCGAGCTGCTGCCGCGTGTGCTCGCGCGCGCGCCGGGCGCCGAGGCGGTGTGCCTCGTGCAGCCCAAGTACGCGCCGCTGGCCCGAGCGCGCCTCGACGCCCTCGTCGCGCAACATCCGGAGCTCGTGGGCCGTGCGGGCATCGTCGAGGGGGACATCGTCCAACCGGATCTCGGGCTCGGCGCAGCAGACGAGCTGAAGGCGCGCGTCGTCGAGATCTTCCATCTCGCCGCGATCTACGACCTGTCAGTAAAGCGCGAGCCGGCGATGCGCGTGAACGTGGAGGGGACGCGGCACATGCTCGACTTCGCCGCGCGCTGTCCGAAGCTGCGCCGCTTCCAGTACGTGAGCACCTGCTACGTGAGCGGCCGCTTCCCCGGCACTTTCACCGAGGACATGCTGGAGGAGGGGCAGGCGTTCAACAACTTCTACGAGGAGACGAAGTACCTCGCCGAGGTGGAAGTACAGCGCGCGATGCGCGGCGGACTGCCGGCGACGATCTATCGTCCGGCCGTGGTCGTGGGGGACAGCACCACCGGCGCGACGCAGAAGTACGACGGCCCCTACTTCGTCATCCAGTGGCTGCTGCGCCAGCCGAAGCTCGCGCTCATGCCGATGGTCGGCGACAGCCGCAAGACGCGCTTCAACGTGGTGCCGCGCGACTTCGTAGTGGACGCGATCGCGTATCTGAGCGGGCGGCCCGCATCGCTCGGTCGGGTGTACCAGCTCGCCGACCCGGACCCGCTGACGATCGACGAGTTGCTCACCGAGCTGGGGCGATGCACCGCCCGCAAGCTGCTGCGTGTTCCGCTCCCGCTGAAGGTGGCCAAGGCGTCGATCGAGAAAGTGCCGGGGGTGTACTCCCTGCTCCGCATCCCGTCGAGCGCGCTCGACTACTTCGTGCTGCCGACGCAACACGCGACGTCGCACGCACGGGCGGATCTGGCGGGGAGTGGCATCGCCTGCCCGCCGTTCCGCGACTACTCGGACCGGCTCGTGAGCTTCATGCGCGCGCACCCGGAGGTGGGATCGGCGGCGATGGTGTGACGGCGCGGCGACTGTCCGCGACTCGGGACGAAGCGCAGCTAGTAGGCGGACGCCTCAGGCCCGACCCTTGCATTGATGAGCTACACTAAGCACCGCTCATTTTGGGCGGCCATTTCTCAGTCGGGCAATGTATGAGCATCGACAAGAGCGGTCTCGAGAACGAGACGAAGGGCAAGATGAAGGAAACCGAGGGCAAGTTTCGTGGTGATCTCGGTAAGGCTACCGGCGACACGAGCGAACATGTGAAGGGTCGGGTCGAGGAAGCCAAGGGCAAGACGCAGAAAGATTTCGGTAAGATCGAGCGCAAGGTGTAAGGCACGTTGAGCCACGAGCGGCCTGTTTTACGCAGGATTGCAAGCCCGCAATGTCTAGCACGCGAGTTTGAGACGGCACGACCGTTTCTGATTCCGGAGTTCCCGGGAGTTTGTTTGGTCGCAAATGAAGGAGTTGAAGCAATTGAAGGTGGATTCTCCGGAGACCGCGCCCAGCTCCTTTCGGAAATTGGCTGACTGAAAACCACCAGAGCCCTAAGGAGGCCCACATGTACGCGCACAATGTTCCAAAACGTCTGGCACGAGCGCTTGCTGCGCCCAGATTTGCCGCAGGAGTCGTCGTCACATTGGCGCTGCTCTCCGCGGCGTGCAGCAAGGACTCCGCGTCCCGCATCACCGCGCCCTCACTCAGCGCGAGCATGGACAAAGGCCACTCGGGCGCGGCGTCATCCGGGCCGTCACTGGGTGCGGCGTCGGGCTTCGCGGCCCTGGCTGGCGGTCCGGCGGCCGGAGCGGTGACATGTACCGCTTCCACTGTCACCGGAGACGTGGGCGTCGTATTCCCCGGCACCGTCGTTGGTTGCACGCCGACGGGGACGGTCAACCCGAACGCAACGGCGGCTTACGCTGACTTCCTCTCCGCGTACGGGATGTTCCCGTCCATATCTTGCGACCAGACCCTGACGGGTACGCTCGCGGGCGTCACGCTTTCCCCCGGTGTCTACTGTTTCACGGCGGCGGCGGCGTTGACGGGCACGTTGACGCTCAATGGGCCCGCGGACGGGGTCTGGATTTTCAAGATCGGGACCCTCGGGACCGGCGCTCTGACGGGCACCAACTTCTCGGTGGTCATGGCCGGCGGCGCGGCGGGAACCACGTGTCCAAACGTCTATTGGTGGGTCGCCCAGGCCGCGACGCTGAACACTTCGATCTTCCAGGGAACCATTCTCGCGGGTGCGGACATCACCCTCAACTATTCAATACTTAAGGGGGATCTCTTGGCGGGCGGGGCTGGCTCGACCGTAAAGCCGACAGGCGCCGTGACGCTCACTGGTTCCACCGTCACCGCCTGCGGGGCAACCGGCCACGGCGGCCACGGGAACGGCGACGGGGAGTGCGGCGACAAGGGCGACAAGGACAAGGAC
>JADGPN010000114.1 GCA_017882465.1 Solirubrobacteraceae bacterium | reverse complement strand
ACCAGGTGGCCTGCTCCTGCGCAGCCGCATCGGCGCGCGCACTAAGCCGGCGGCCGAAGCCGGGGTCCGGTCGCGGCTGGGCATGTTCGCGGACGGCGGTCTGCCAGCGGCCCTCGGCGAGCTCGAGCTGTTCCTTCGCCTGGTCAGACAGAGTTTCGTACCGCCGCCGGAGATCCGCCGGCTGCGGGATCTGACCCGGCTGCGCAAGGCGCAGATCAACGAGCGCACCCGCGCGATCCAGCGATTGGAGAAGGTGCTCCAGGACGCCGGGATCAAGCTCACCAGCGTCGCTTCGCAGGCGTACTCGAGTCAGCGCGGGCGACACGCTCGACGCCGCGGTCGTGACGCTGGACGAGAAGGTCGAAGCGATGCTCGCCCCGCACCTGAAGATAGTTGAGCTGCTGTGCACGATCCCGGGCGTCGCGGTCCGGACAGCACAGGTACTGATCGCCGAATGCGGGCTGGACATGACCCGCTTCCCGACCGTCAGGCACCTCGCGTCCTGGGCCGGCGTCTGCCCCGGCAATCGCGAGTCCGCCGGCCGCAGACAGTCAGGCCGGACCCGGCCCGGGCCGAAGTGGCTGACCGAAGCGCTGACCGAGTCCGCGAAGGCCGCCGCGCGCACCAAGGGCACCTGCCTCGCCGCCCACCACGCGCAACTGCGAGGACGACGCGGTGAGGCCAGAGCGATCCGGCGCGACCCGCCACGACATCCTCGTCGCCTACTACGACGTCGTCCGCGACGAGCTCCCGTTCCGAGAGCTCGGAGCTGACTGGAAGAAGCGGCGCTCGTCCCCGGAGCATTCGGAACCTCCATAAGACGCGGACCGCGGGCTCGAATCCGCCCCTTCCGCTGGCTGCAGAGGCTATGGCCTCAGTAGGTGCCCCAGCCACGAGCTGGCCGATCTCACGGCGCTCTCTGCCCATCGAGCCCCGGCCAACAGCGGGTCCCGACCTGACACTGCGTGGGGAAGCAGGAGCGCTCGCCCTTCCATTCCCACCGTGCCGTCCAGGACCGCGAGATACGTGCCCGTCAGCTCCGGGTGACCGCGCAGCTGCCACAGGACCTCCGCCCTGATCCAGGCGGCATCTCGCGCTCGTTCGATGCTCCAGATCGCCACTGCGTCGTCGACCGGAGCGACCGCGTGGTCCAGCTCCTTGATCGCGCCGGTGAGCAGCCATTGCTTCGTCTGCGCTTCGGTCTGCTTCAGGATGATGTTGACGGCGTCGTAATCGCCGTGCTGAGGGGAGTTGTCAGCGGGCTCGATCGCGAGGGCCTCGCAGGTGGCCACGACGCCGATCGCCAGATCGTGGCTGATATGGGCGTTCATCCCCGCGAGCGCGAACTGGAGAGGCGCGATCCCCGTATCGTGGCGTGCATCGAACAGCGGCGCCCAGCACTCCGGAACATCACTCCCGCTCGCCGCCGCGTCGAAGGCGTCGAAGTACCGGTTGCCGAAGTAGACATCGAGCTGCTCCAGAAACGGCGGCGCCTTCAGCTGTCCTGAGCGGCAGTAGGTCCGCACGGCGAGCGTGACATCGAGATACAGGCGGTTGAACCAGCGCACGCCGTCGCTCGGAGGAAGGCTCTGGTCCAAGCTCTGGAGCCGCGCGATCACCTCGTCTATCGACTGGGCAGCCACGGAGAGTCAAGTCTAGCCAACGGCGGCATGATCGAGCCCGCGGATCGTTGCTTGGGTGATCAATGTCACCTCGTCGGTCGTTGCAATGGGTGAGTCTGTGTCCATGGGGGAATTGGGGGCCGGTTTGGCGGCGCCCGTCGTGGGTGACGGGTGTGATGTTGATCCGCTCGCGTTGTCAGCGGAGAAGATGCGCGAGATCGGATATCGAACGATCGACCTCGTGGTCGAACGCCTCACTGGCTGCGGTATGCCGGCGATGCAGCGGGGATGCTCGCAGGACCTGGGTGAGCGGATTGGGGCACGGATTCCGCACAACCAGGCCGAGTGGCCCGGGCTCCTGAGAGAGCTTGACGAGACTGTGCTGGCGTTCACCAGCCGCCTGGCCCACCCGGGGTATTTCGCGTTCGTTCCTGCGTCGAGCACATTCCCGGGTGCGCTCGGGGATCTGATCGCCAGCGCACTCGACATCGATGCTGGTAGCTGGACCTCAGCCTCGGGTGCCAGTCAACTGGAGCTGGTGGTGCTCGACTGGTTCAAGGAGTGGATCGGCTATCCGACGGGCAGCGCGGGAGTGCTGGTCAGCGGCGGCTCGGCCGCCAACCTGACGGCGCTGGCCTGTGCGCGCGAGACGTTGGTCGGCGCCGGATCCGAGCAGGCGGTGGTGTACGCCTCCGATCACACGCACTCCTCGGTGGCCCGGGCCGCCAGGCTGCTCGGCTTTGACCGCGCTCGCTGTCGCAGCCTGCCGACCGACGGCCGCTATCGACTCCCGCTGGACACCCTCGTCGAGGCACTCGAGTGCGATTCGCGAGCGGGGCTTCAGCCGTTGATCGTGGTGGCCAACGCCGGGGCGACCAACACGGGGGCGATCGATCCTCTACCGGAGCTGGCCGCACTGTGTCGGGAGCGTGGGCTGTGGCTGCATGTGGACGCCGCTTATGGAGGCTTCGCTGCGCTCACCGGTCGCGGGCGCCGGCTGCTGGCCGGCATCGAGCTGGCCGATTCGATCACGCTCGACCCGCACAAATGGCTCTACCAGCCGATTGAGTGCGGCTGCGTGCTCGTCCGCGAACCGGGTCTCCTGGAGCGGGCGTTTGCGATCGCGCCTGACTACCTCGGCGACTACCGCAGTCACGAAGTCGATTTCTGTGACCGCGGTCTGCAGCTCACTCGCAGCGCGCGAGCGTTGAAGATCTGGCTCTCGGTCAGCTACTTCGGCGCCGAAGCGTTCACCGAGGCGATCGACCGCTCGCTTGACCTGGCGCAGCTCGCCGAGCGACTGATCCTCGAGCATCCGTCGCTCGAGCTGCTGTGCCCGGCGACCCTCGGTGTCGTCTGCTTTCGCCGGCGGTTCGCGGGTCTGCAGGACGAGCAAGAGCTCGCGCGGGCCAACTCCGAGCTCGTTTCCCGGTTCGAGGCCACCGGCCGCGGCCTGGTCTCCTCCACGCGCCTCGATGGGCGATACGCGATCCGGATGTGCGTGATGAACCACACGACCGCGCGGGCAGACGTGGAGCGGACGGTGAGCTGGCTGGCGAATGTGCCCGAGGGAATCGTGGCCGGGGCGGTGCGCCGAGACCGGCCTGTCCCCGCCACCCGCCCAGTCGGACTGGCACCGGCGATCGCCGCGAGCTGAGGTCGACGTGCGCCGGCGCGGCACGGTCCTGCTGTGCGTGCTCGGCGACTGCGACGTGCGCCGCGTCGAGATGGCGTTCAGTGCCTTCAACCTGGCCGAATACGGAGTGTGGGTCTCGGTGCTCGTGTATGCCTTCGAGTCCGGAGGCGCCGCAGCGACAGCGGTCGTGGCCGTCGCGCAGCTACTTCCGGCGGCCTTGATCGCACCGGTGCTGGCCCGGTCGGTGGACCGGCGCGGGCCGACGGTGGCGCTGCGCCACGGCTACTGGTTTCAGTCGGTGGCGCTCGGCGCCACCTCGCTCCTGCTGCTCATGGCCTCCCCCCACCTGCTCGTGTACGCAGCGGCGATCGTGGCGGCAGTCGCGGTCACCGTCACGCGGCCCGCGCAAGCGGCACTGATGCCCGAGTTGGTTCACGACGCCGAGTCACTGACCGCGGTCAACGTTCTCTCAGGCTGGGTCGAGAGCCTCAGCTTGCTCGCCGGCCCGGCTCTTGCCGGCGCGCTGATCGCGCTGGACGGACCGGGCGCTGCCGTGGGCGCCTTTGCGCTCGGCACGATCTGCGCAGCGCTGCTGGTCACAGGCATCCCAGCCCGGAAGCCCTCCCCCGCCCGGACGCCCGCCGACTCCAATCGATCTGTCGATCTACGCCACACGGTCAGCGCCATTCGAGCGCACGAGGGTCTCACCGCCCTGATCACGATGCTCGGCGTCCAATTCCTCGTGATCGGCATGCTTGACGTCCTCATGGTCGTGCTGGCGATCAGCGCGTTGGGGATTGGCGCTTCCGGAGCCGCCTACCTGAATGCCGCGCTCGGAGCCGGTGCTGTGCTCGGCTCGGCGGCCGCCGTCTGGCTCATCGGGCGGCGCCGTCTGACCTCGCCGCTGGTCGCCGCGGCTCTCGGCTGGGCGCTGTTGCTGGCGGTCCTCGGGGCGTGGCCGTCCGCGGTGGGAGCGTTCCTGCTGCTTTCCGGCGCCGGGGGCGCCCGCAGTGTGCTCGACATCTCGGGCCGCACGATGCTCCTGCGCGCGGCACCCGCGACCTTGCGGGGACGGATCTTCGGACTCCTCGAGGGCCTGTCCATGCTCGGCCTGGCGATCGGCTCGTCGCTCGCCTCGTTGCTGGTGGCAGCCGGAGGGCCGGCGACTGCGCTGGTCGCGACCAGCGCCCTCCTGTGCGCGGTCACGCTTCTGGCGGCCGCGCAGATCAAACGCCTGGAGAACAACAGCGAGCCACCTGGGCTGCTCCTCTCGTCGCTCCCGGACGCGGACGCCGAGAGCCCCCTGGACATCAATCAGGTTCCGGCCCCCGCGGTCGCGGTCACACCGTGATCTGCCAAGGCCCTAGCTGGCCTAGCTGGGCACACGTCGTGGAGCCGGTTGGTCGGCGCGAGTGCTGGTCATGGCTTCGCACGCGTCGGCGAGCGCGAGCAGTCTTGCGCCTTCGGGGAGCTGATCGGCGGTGAGGCCGTCCGGGTACCCGCGTCTCTGATTGCGAGGGTCCTACGTGTCGATCGGCTCGAGCAGTCGGTGCGGGCCCCGGAGGGCGATCGCGACCGGATCCTCTCGCAGCGAGGCGCGGCCCCGGCGGGGGACCGTGACGATCTGCTCCGGGCTCGGGGTGATCTGGCACCTCGGGCAGGCGCCGGCGTCGTCAAGCTGACTGCCGCACTCAGCGTGCCGAAAGACGCGGCTGCCCGGACGACGGTGGCGTGTCCCCCAGGCGAGCAGCGCGTAGAGCACCGGCCACAGGTCTCGGCCGGCAGCGGTCAGCTCATACAGGTGCCGTCCGGCGTGCTCGGGGTCCTGGCGGCGTTCGAGGATGCCGTCCTGCACCAGTCCGGTGAGCCGGTCGGAGAGGACCGCTTTCGGGATATCGAGATGGGCTTGGAAGTCGTTGAAGCGCCGCGCTCCGTAAAACGCATCGCGGACGATCAGGAGTGTCCAGCGCTCACCGACCGTCTCCAACGAGCGGGCGAGCGAGCAGTCCTGAAGTTCGTAGTCCTTACCGAGCATTAAGTCCGAGTATAGGGGCTAGCGGTTCGCTGATTGAACCTCTGTGATAGGCTGCCTGAGGTTCGATCATGGAACTCCTAGGAAGGCCGCGCATTCTGCAGGGCATCGCGGGCGCCGGGCTGATCGCGGCCAGCCTCAGCTCGATCGGTCATGCGTTCCCCGCGGGGCACCGGCGCACGCATGCGACCGGAGTCTGGGCAGCCGCAGTCGGTGGCGGGATCGCGCTCGGCCCGGTCGCCGGTGCTGGACTCGCCGCGGCGCTCGTGCTGGCGGGGACAACGCTGGCCGAGTCACGGGCGGCGACCAAGCGCCCGTTTGATCTCCCTGCCGTCCTCGCCCTCGGAGCCGGCATGGCCTGCCTGACGGCAGGGATCATCGAGGTACGAACGAGCTGGTCCAGCGCCGCGACGATCGCGGCGCGACGGATCGGGGACGCTCCCAAGTGGCGAGTTCGGACCCAGCGTCTACGTGTCCCCCACGCCGACCTACGATCCGGACACGCTCGACCCGTTCCAGCCCTTCTGCGGTGTGGACGACGGTCAGCTCAGCTCGTCCTCCAGGGCCGCTTCGTGCCGGGCGAATCACGACGTGGTCGCACTGCTCGCGGGTACGCAGTACGCGATCGTCACGACGACGGGCCCCGATGGCAGCACGCGTGAGGTGTCACCCGTCGTCCGCTTCACCGCCGGTGCTCATGGGACTGTCCCAGAACAGGCGCACGAGCTTCTGCGCGGTCAATGCTTCCCGGGAGTCATACGCACGTTCAGCAGCGCGGCGCTGTACCGCGGGAGCGTCACCAGATACCGGTGAGCTCGCGGCACCACCGCCTCCTTGACGGGTCTGCCCACCCAGTTGCCCTCGTGATCGAGGCTCTGTCCCTCAAGGGTCACCCCGGAGCGGGAACCTGGCGATGGTGCCAGGAGACGCTCCAAGGTCGCGGCGGCGGTTGCCGGGAGGGCGAGACCGACCCTCACCGACCTGGGTCCCTTGTCGATCAACAGCACCCGCAGCATGTCCTTGCCCGCCCTCACCACCCAGGCCTTCAGGTGCAGCGATCCCTGCACATGCAGCCGTGTGGGCATCAGACGTGCGTCCGGCCCCAGCGTGCGAGCGAACAGAATCAGGCCATAGAGCAGCGGTCGGGTGAGGAGCCCGCGGGCATCGAACGTGAACGGGTCGTTGATCGCGTGCTCGCGCGCGTGCAGGTTGATCCCCACCGCCCCGGTCCGGGCCAGCTCGAAGACGGCGTCCGGTGCCCACAGGGCGGTCGCGAACGTGTCGCTGACGCCCGGAAGGCCACCGCACGTGATCGAGTTGAGCTCAGTCAGTCGGAACCTCAGGCCGGCTTGATCGGCGAGACGAACCGCCGGCTTCACCGTCTGAGCCATCCTCGCGGTGGCGTTCTCGCTCAACAGGCGATCGATCGTCGGGTACACGCGTGAGCCCGGAAAGGCGCAGGCCGAGTACGGATACCGGTGCCCGCTGACGACGCGCAGACCCGGGTGCGGGCCGGCGAGCAGCGTGGAGATCCAGCGCCGGTCAGCGCCGGGGTTCGCCAGGGCGGGCCCGAACAACGCCGCATGCGGTGCGACCCGTGAGAGCGCGCGCGCGTAGCGGCCGAAATCCCGGACGTAGCCCCTCGGTGTGATGTCGTTCGGCAGGGTGTGGGCACCGAACCTGTCGGCCTCGGTCGCCAGCAACCAGAACGCGCGGCTGTAGAGGTCGGGTTCGTTGCCGATCTCGTAGCCGATGATGCTGCCTCGCGGCATCGCCCGCTCGGCCTCCTGCGCCCACGCCGCAGCCAGGGGTGGGGTGCCGGTGATCAGGTTCAGATCGAGGATCACCCGCAGCCTCATCTGCCGCACGATCGTTGCTGTGCGCGCGACGAATTGAGGCGTGAGGTCGAACGTCCACCGCGGCAGGTGGAGAATCGTCGGGTCGTAGAAGGTGTGATCCGAGGAATCGCCGCCGATCCGCAGGACGATCGGCCCATCGCCGGGCACATGGATCAGCGACAGGACACGCTCGTACAGCGCGATGTGGAGCTCATCCACCGGCAGGGTCCAGTACTCGGTCGAGAGCCCCAGGAACGAGCGAGGCAGATTGGCGAGCTTGTCGTGGGAGTGAACAGTCAGCTCGGCAGCGGCCGGCGCGGAGCTCGGAGCCGGGACCGGGGTCGGGTGTCGCTGCGGCCCGGTGGCGCTCTGGGTCGAGTTCGCCGGATGGCCCCGATGCGGGGTGACGAGCAGCACGACGATGAGCACGCACGCCGCAGCTGCGAGCGCGCCCGCGGCGATCCAGAATGTTCTCGCGCGCGAAGCGTCCGCCGGATCGCTGTCAGGATCTGTCATGTTCGCCGGTCGGCGGACATTGTGATCGTCGACGCCGCGGCACGAGGCGAGGTTTCGCCGCCCGGCCCGGTGCGATCAGCTCATTGCACCCGGTCGATGACCGGGTCTGGATGCTCGCCGAGATACTCGACCCATCTGCTCCTCACACACGGGTAGTGCTTGGACGCTTCGACCAGATCCATGAACGCGATCATGGTGTGCTCGAAGCGCTCCTGCAGCTGGGGATTGCTGATGCGACCGGCGGCATCGAATGCCTGGTGGGCCTGAGCCAGGGAGAACATGTCGGGATACACCCTCGCCCCGAGATGCTCGAGGGGCACGCGCAGCGCCCAGAGACCACGGTTCCCGCCGACCACCGAGGGTGAGGCGGACATCAGCAATCCATGGCGCTCGTGAAAGGCTGAGGGCCGACGCGCGAGACCCAGTCGATCGAGTTCTTGAGCACCCCGGGCATCGAGGCGTTGTATTCGGGACTCGCTATCACGAACGCGTCGCTGCCGGAGATGCGATCTCGAAGCTCCTCCGCGCCCGCCGGAAAGCCGTCCTCGACCTGAGGTCAGCGTTGTACGACGGAGCATCGAAGTCGGCCATCGCGGCGAGATCGACCTCGCCGCCGTTGGCCTTCACGGTCTGCGCGGCCAGCTCAGCCAACCGTGTGTTCAGCGACGCGCCGCGCAGCGCGGCCGAGAAGATCAAGAAGCGACCGGTTCGCGGTCGGAGGCCGTGCTCATGGTTGCGCTCGTGACGCGATCATCACTCTCCCTGATCGTCGACGCGCTACCGCCACGGTCAGTTGCCCAGAGCGTCCCGCGCCTTGGCGCTGTCCCCGATGAACTCGCCGCGGACGACCTTGCCCCCGCTCAGCGTGAACAGGTGCAGGAAGCGCGCCTCGAATGATCCCCCCGGGCCGGTCGCGCGCTGAACGCCCGCGACGACCACATGGTCGCCGGCATCGATGAACTCCAGGGGCTCGACGCTGAAGCTGCTCCAATAGCTCGGGATCTGAGCGAAGTTCCCGAGGATCGCGTCGCGCCCGCGCACGAGGCCTCCGAGCGGCAGGCTGTCTGAGGTCTCCCACTCGGCGTCCTCGGCGAAATGCGACCCAACCGTCCCGAGGTCTCCGTGCCCGAACGCCTCGTAGGCCACCCGCACGGTTTCCACGTTCTCCGCTGACATAGTCCCTCCGTGTTTCGGTTCGACCGGAGAGCTAAACCTCTCCGACGCGCAGTGGCCTGTCAAGTCCGGGGCCGACCGCGCCGGCGACGGCGCCGCTCTCGGCGTCGCGTGGTATGGATACCGGAACCCGGCGCTACCTACTCGGCAGCGGCGAACAGCCGCGGGTCGGCGGTCGCGATCCCGTGGACTCCGAGGCCTCGCAGCGAGTGGATCGCGGCGCGCTCGTTGACCGTCCAGGCGTAGAGCAGCCCGCCGCGGCCGACGACCTCCCCGAGCAGACCGACGTCGATCAGGCGGTGCTGGGCCATCAGCGCATCCCAGCGTCGCCAGGCGAGCCCGTCCAGCACCTGCGTGCGCCAGTCGCCCCATCGGCGGCTCAGGCGAGCGATCCTGCCTCCGACCGAGATCCCGGTCCGCACCCGGGGCTCGAGCTCACGCAGGCGATCGAGCACCGCGGGCATCTGCGAGGAGAGCAGCGTGCGCTCGAGCAGATGCGCCCGGCGCAGTCCCTCCAGCAGCGCTGGCTCGCAACCGACGTGCTTGACGTCCACGTTCAGTCCGACGTCGCCGAACCGGCGGCCGGCGAGGTGGGAGAGCGCCTCGTGCAGACGCAGAACGGCGCCGCGGCGCGCATCCAGCACGGTATGCGCGAGCACCAGCTCGCCGCGCCGTTGGCGGACGTCGAACTCGACCATGTCGATCCCGACCTCGAGTGCCGCGTCGAACGACGCCAGCGTGTTGGCCGGGGCGAGCGCGCTCGCGCCTCCATGCCCGATCCGCGCACAGTTGTGCCAGGTCATCCCACGCCAAGAGTGGCAGGTCTCGGCCCCGGGCGCGCACGGTACCCGCGGTTGCATCCGTCCGCGGACCTGGTCAGAGCGCCGTGATCCCCTGCAGCACCATGCTGGCGCCGAACAGGCCGACGAGGCCGCCGGTCACCCGCAGGCCGTTGGCGTTGAGCCGGCGAGACATCGCCCCGACCCGTTCGGTGGTCTCTTGGGGTGCGACCAGAAAGCCCGCCAGCGGGATCTCAAGCAGCAGGAACATGATGACGTTGAACAGCAGGACGAGCAGGATCTGCTCCAGGTGCGTGTAGTGGCCCCGGGCGATATGCCCAATCGCGAGCACGTACAGCGGGCCGGGCAGGTTGATCGCCGCCCCGATCACGAACGTGATCCGCGCCGAGCCAGCGCCGAGCCGGCGCTCGGCCCACGAGGGGCCGTCCTTGGACTTCTCCTTGCCGCGACGGGTGGCGTGCTTCGCTCGCCACCGGTTGATGAGCGCGTGTCCGCGCGCGGAGCTCATCAACCAGGCCAGCAACAGCACGACCAGTCCGGCGACGATCGAGTTCGCGGGGTGGGGCGCATGCTTGGTGCTGCCGAGGACGGTCTGGCCGTGGTTGAACAGGACGAGCAGGATCAGACCGGACGTCACGCTGGTCAGCACTCCGCCGGCGTAGAACGCCAGCAGCAGCGTGCGCGGCTCCGGACGCGAGATGATGATCGCCACGCAGGCCAGCAATGAGGGGAAGATCGCGGCCGCTAGCGCCAGCAGGACGATGTACCCCATGGCCCCATCTTCGCGGGTCGCCCGGCGTCGGCTGCTATCACTAGCCCGGTGCGCTCCCGGGTCTCCCCTCACGTCGGACGTTCCGTCGTGGTCATCTACCTCGGTGAGACGGTCGTGGGGGTCGTGGAGCACGTCGACGAGGATGGTCGCCGCCTGGTGGTCCTGACCGACGACGGTGACGCCGTCACGTTCCTGCTCAGCGCCGCGACCGCCACCTACACCGCCGAGGGCCGCCAGTGGGGCGCCCGGCTCGTCTTCGACGACGAGCACTCAGCCTGAAACCACCGATTCGCTGTGAGGGTGAGCCGGTTCTTGCGTGATCGGCTCGGTGTGGCGATGTTGGTGGTGTGAACGGGCACTCGTGTCGGGGTTTCGACGGTGTTCGCAGTGTCGGCGTTCTGGCGGGAGCGCGTCGGCGGTCGTTTTCGGACCGGGGTCGGCGCGCCTGATGGCGATCGGGTCGGCTCGTCGTTGGTGGTGACCGTCGTTTGGGTCAGGCGAGCGTGGGGAGCGCCCTGATCCTGTCCAGAACGGTGTTGAAGTCGTTCTGCCATGGCCAGCGGGCGGGCATCCGGAGTGTCCATTGGCGGCTGGTGCGGGTCAGGCGGGCGGGGATCTGAAGCAGATGAGGCGCCGGGCGCGGGCGGTTTGGACGGGCCGGTTGGGGAGACCGAGCTGGGTGCTGCAGCGTCCGAGGTTGTGCGACAACGCGGCGATCACGGTCCAGGCGCTGTTGGCGGCGAACCGACCGGTCGGGAAGTGCGCGAGGGCTTGGTCTTTGAGGTCGCGGATCGCGAACTCGATCGTGGCGTGATCGCGATGATCGATATCGGCGGTGAGCGTTGGGACCGTGCGGTTGGTCGCAAACGCGTGGTGGCGCCAGTCGGGGAACAGCTCGGCCTGCGCGCCGAGGAGGCGGGTGCGGCGGACGATCAGCCTGAAGTCCCCGAGCCGGGTTTCGGCGATCTGCGCCTCACCGGTATCGGGGTAGTTCGTGATCGTGACCCAGTCGCTCTCGGGGATCTCGGCGATCAGCGCCCGGATCGTGGTGCTCTGCTTGACAGCGATCAAGAACTCAACCCCCTGACGGTGAAGCACCCTGATCAGCTTGCGGTTCTCAAACCCCGAGTCGGCGCGGATCACGATCGTGCCGGTGTGACCAGCGCGACGGACGCGGGCGAGCAGTTCCTCAAGGAACCGTCGGAACCCGCGCTAGGTGTTGGCCTTCCCCCTTGCGGTTGCGGATCTGCAGCACCTCGCCGGTATCGGCACCGACCGCGAGGATCGGGTGATACCCCGAGCTTCTTCGTGTACCCGTAGGACGCGCCCTGCTTCTGGTCGCTGTAGACCTCGCCGATGAAGCCGTCGATATCGATCACCAACGGCCCGTCGCCCGGTCCCGCCGCCGACCCCCACGCCCGCGCGAGCGCCACGTCCAGGACGCGGTCGAACTGGCGGACATGCCCGAACGTGAACGCCCGCAGGAACGTCCCGAGCGTAGAAGACGCCATCACCCGATGCCCCAGGATCATCCCGGTCGACCCCGCCCGGAGCACATTCACGTCATCGATGCTGTCCGCGCCGGCGAGCATCCCGTGCACCAGCGAGAGCACCTTCCGGCCCGGCAGCGCCGCACCCGGCGCGCTGGGATCAAGCCACACCGACTCGTTCACCAACTCCTCGATCCCGAGACGCTCCGCCAACGTCGCTGTCAACAGCAGCCCG
>JADGPN010000113.1 GCA_017882465.1 Solirubrobacteraceae bacterium | reverse complement strand
GGACGGTGAGCGGCTCGCATCCGGGAACCCGCGTAGGCGAGGACGGCGGCCACGGCCAGCGTGACGAAGATGCCCCACTCGATCCCGGAGCTGGTGGCGAACTGGCCCGCGTTGCTGGTGCCCTGTTTGTCGAAGATTCGCCACACCACCAGCACGCAGATCCACAGCCCGGCGGCCATGACGATGAACCCGTCGCCTCCGGGCAGATGGAAGGCGCGGCCCTCGGCCCGCTGGAACAGGAGCGTAAGGACCCCTGCGGCCACCACCAGAACGCCGGCCTCGACGAACGAGAACGCGCCCCAGCCGGTGAGCGAGGCCGTCGTGGTCTGCAGCTTCTTGGCCCCGATCCCCAGGACGGTTTCCTGATACCAGGGCAGGAACAGGCACAGGAACAGGCCGATCGCGGCGACTGCGGCCAGCCGCCGCTCGGGCGGCAGCCTGTTCCATGCCCGGTGCAGACGCCCGACTCCGGCGCCGGCCCGGCGGGCCGCGGACGGCGCAGTGCGCTCGGGGTTCATGCTCTGGCCCCGGCGCCCATACGCTCCGGCAGGACCCGCGCGGTGGGAGTCCAGGTGCGGGCCACCAATCGATTGTAGGCACCCGCGTCCCGGCGGGTGGCGATGCGGGTCGGGTCGCGCCGCGCGGACCGAGCGCGCCGCAACGCGATGCGGGTCGGGTCGCGCCGCGCGCGGTGAGCGTGCGGCCAAGCCAGGGGCTCACGCGTCTACAGGATTGGGATGTCCTCCACCTCGACCGGCTCCCGGCGGTTGCGGTCGATCCGCTCGAGGTACCAGTCGATCAGGGCCCGGACCGCGACCAGGAGCTCGCGGATCGCCTCGGCCAGGCGGCGCTGGAGCTCAGGTGGGATCAGGTCGCGCAGCGACTGCACGACGTGCACCAGCAGTTCGGTGTCGCCGGGGCCGTCCCCGTGACGGTCGGCGTCGCGCTCGCCTCGGGGTACCTGCCAACCGGACGGCGGCAGGCGACCGGCGGCGGAGGCCGCGGATTGCGCCGCCTCGGCAATCAGCCGCTCGGCGGCATCCGATGCCCGGTCGAGCCGCTGCTCGAGCCGGCGCAGCGCGTCATGGGTGGTGAAGGAGCCGCCCGCGCCGGCCGAGGAGCCGCCCGCGCCGGCCGAGGAGCCGCCCGCGCCGGCCGAGGAGTCGTCGTCGCCGTTCTCACCGTCGTCTTGGTTCGGGGCGTTGGGAGGGTCTTGGCGCTCCATCGAAGGTCACCTCCAGCGCGCCGTCCTCGAACGTTGCCTCGCTGGGGCGAAAACCGGCGAGCGCAGGCGGGAGGATGATAGTTCGCTTCTGGTCACCGACTCCGATGATCAGCTCGAGCCCGATCTTCTTCAGCGAGATCTCGCCCTTGTCGGCGAACGGGAGGGCGAGCCACAGGCGGGCGTGATCCTCGGCCACCACCAGCTCCTGGGTGATCGAGCTGTACAGCACCGCCTCTGGCTCGTGGGCGGCGAACAGCTCGGAGCCGAGCCGGTCGAGCATCTCCGGCCCGATCACCTCCTGATCGAAGTAGGGCGCGCGCAGCACCGGCACGGGCGCGAACGCCGACTCCACCAGCTCGAGGTGCTCCTGCTGGAGCCGGCGCCATTTACCGAAGTATGTGCCCACGTCCTCGGGGAAGATCCGGTTCACGACCACGGCATCGGTCACGTACCCGTACAGGTTCAGGTACGTGAAGGTCCGCATCGCCTCGCCGATCACCATCTTGTCCGGGTTCATCACCAGCCGGATCGTCGAGCGCTCGCGGTCGCGCAGGATCTCGTTCATCGCGATCAGGTTCTCCGACAGCCGCTGGATGTCCGAGAAGACGGCCGCGCTCGGCAGCGGGATGTCGAGCAGGGAGCGAGCGATCGGCCGGGCTGCGGCCATGATCTGACGCTCCTTCGGGAACACCTTCTCGATCCACCAGCGGGCGACGTCGGGGAACGACAGCAACCGCAGCGTCTCACCGGTCGGCGCACAGTCGACGATGATCGCGTCCCATTCGTCGGTGTGGTGCTGGGCCTGGAGGCGCAGCAGCGAGAACAGCTCGTCCATCCCCGGTGGCACGGTCAGCTCCTCGGCCGAGATCCGGTCCACGCCGCGCTCGATCAGCAACTCGCCGAGCCACTCCTGGACCCCCGACCAATGGTGCTCCATCTCCTCCTGCGCCTTTACCTCCTGGCCCCACAGGTGATCTGAGACCTGGGTGGCCTCGCCGGAGAGCTCGGCGGCGAGCGATTCGGAGAGGCTGTGCGCGGGGTCGGTGGAGATGACCAGCGTGCGCAGCCCCGATGCGGCGCAGCGACGGGCGGTGGAGGCGGCGACCGAGGTCTTGCCGACCCCTCCCTTGCCGGTGTACAGGATCGTGCGCGGCCTCATCGTGCCGCGAGTCTAGTCTCGCGGGGCGGGGGTCCCGGGGGCTCGGGGTGGGGGCGCAGCGGGTGGCCGGCCGTGCGGACCGACGGGTTGTGCCGGTGCTTCGGGGCGCACCGCCGCCCGCACCGCCCTCACGACACGCTGAGCGCCCCGATGATGCGGCTGAAGTTCCCGGCCAGGTCCGTGGCGGCGAGGCGGATCGTGTAGTCCCCCGTATCACCCGACGCCGGAATCGCGAACGCGTTCACGCCGTAACTGAAGTCGGCACTCGTCTCGAACAGGATCTGGGTGCCGCGCAGGATCACGATCCCCACGTGCGAGGCTTTCGAGAGGCCGAAGCGGATCGTGGTCGCGAGCCCGCGCCGGGTGCGGTGGGTCAGCATCCGCAGGACCGGCGGCGTCGTGAGGTCGGAGTCGAAGTGGCGCGCGGTGGTGCAATACACGCTCGCGTGCGTGCGATCGCACAGCTCGTGCACGAAGCCGGTCACGAGCTTGTGGTAATCAAGCGAGTCCTCAAGACCCCGTTCGTAGAGCGACCAGGCGCCGGTGTCGAAGCTCGGCAACTCGGCGCGGGCCTCGGCGTCACCCGCCCTGAACAGCGCCCCGGCGGCCGCATCGTGGCTGACGTGGGCGAAGTCGTAGAGCCCGATCAGGCTCTGCAGGAAGGCGTTGATGATCGACACACCGGGGGCGAACGAGTACTGCAGGTAGCGGCTCCCGACGGCGGTGCGCACGCGGACGCCCGACGGCGGCGAGGCGGTGAACACCGGGATCGCTCGCCGTCCGATCGCGAGGTAGGAGGGATCGTGAAGCGCGCGGAACCCGCGTGAGAGAGCCTCGAGTGCGGTCCCCTGCGACATCGCGCTGGTCCAGGGCGGATCGCCGCCGTCGAAATAGAAGTAGTACTCCCACACCAGGCCGCCGGCGCGCCGAACGGCCAACGGGATCAGCTCACCGAGCAGAGTTCGCAGGTCCCGGTAGTCGCCGGCCACGAACATCCCATCGGCCTTGCCGAAGCTGCCGAGCTGCTGCAGCTCAATCCCCTGCCCGGGGTAGTACTCCCACACCAGCTGCGAGTCGGCGAACTCGACCCGATCTCCCGAGGAGAGCAGCGAGCCGGTGGTCCACCAGCGCCGGTTGGCGTCGAGGGTGAGGAACAGCGCCGGTAGGCGGGAGGCGGTCATCAGCCCGGTCGCCGCGATCGCATGGACGTTGCCCAGCACACTCGAGAGCTCCGCGGCGCGGGTGCCGGACAGGCGGCCGGCTGCGTTGATGGCCGATTGCAGAATGGTCCGGTAGCGGCGGTAGTCGGCCCGGTTGACCGCGCGCGTGCGGTACAGCCTGGTCAGCTCGCCGGCGGCGGTCCGCGGGGCCGGTCGCGGTGCGCGCGCGACGCCGGCGGGACGGGCGGGGCGGGTGGGCGAGGTGACAGCGCTCGTGACCGACCTGGTCCCCCGCACGATCGGTCCTGCGGCCAGGGTCGGCCCGGGCGTGAGCGGAACCGCCTCCAGGAACGGGTCGTTGCGCACCACCACGCGATCGCCGGGCCCCAGAACGGCGACCGGTGCGGCGGCGGCGGTGCACGGAAAAGCGATGGCCACGAGGGCCAGACCGAACAGGCGCCTGAGCACCGACCCAATGCTAGGCTCGAAGCCGTTCTAGCGCCACCGCTGAGGAGAGAGATGCAAGATGCATGATCGGTTTCGGGGCATGAGATCCGCACTCGCGCTGCTCGGAGCAGTGCTCGCAGTCGCCGGTCTGGCGGCCTGCGGCAGCAGTTCGAGCGGTGATGCGTCCTCGTTGCTCAAGCAGACGTTCAGTGGACCGCACGCGGTCAACAGCGGCAACCTGACGGTCAATCTGACCGTCACGCCGGCTGGCTCGAGCACCGTCAGCGGCCCGATCAGCCTCACCTTCGGAGGTCCGTTCCAGAGCCGCGGAACCGGCAAGCTCCCGGCCTCCGCCTTCACCGTGAGCGTCAGCGCCCTCGGCAAGTCCGGCTCGCTGGGGCTGCTCTCGACCGGCGACCAGGGCTACGTGAGCCTCCAAGGCACGAGCTACCAGCTGCCGGCGGTGACCTTCCAGAAGCTGGAGTCGAGCTTCTCCGGGCTTACGTCCTCCAATTCGGGCTCGCGCGGCGGCGCGCTCGGCCAGCTCGGGATCGACCCCCTCAAGTGGCTCACGAACCCGGCGGTGGCCGGCAGCGACACAATCGGCGGCACCGATACGACCCACATCCGGGCGGGAATCAACGTCGCGGTGCTGCTCGGCGACCTCAGCACCTTCCTCCAGAAGGCTTCATCGCTCGGGGTCCCGAACGCCACAAAGCTCCCGACCAGCATCTCCGATGCGACCAAGGCCAAGATTGCGAGCTCGGTCAAGAACCCCGGCCTCGACGTCTGGACGGGGAAGAATGACAAGACCGCCCGCAAGGTGACGATCCAGCTGACGGTCCCGGTGACGGGCCAGATCTCGACTCTGCTCGGCGGGCTCAACTCGGCTCAGATCGCGCTGACCATGGAGTACGCGAACCTCAATCGGCCGCAGACGATCACCGCCCCCACGACGGTGAGGCCGTTCGGCGAGTTCACGACCAAGATGCAGGGTCTCGCGCAGTCCCTTCAGGGCGCGCTCGGTGGCGTGACCGGCGGTGCCGCCGGCGCGACCGGCGCGACCGGATCCGGCGGCGCGAGCAGCGCGATCGGCTCGTCTTCGAACGTGCAGGCCTACGCGCAGTGCATCCAGGCCGCCGGCAACGACGTCTCGAAGATGCAGGGCTGCGCGAAGCTGCTCAACGGCAAGTAGCCGGTTGTGGGCGGGGCGGTCGCGTACCCGCCGCCGCCCTCAGCCCTGGGCGCTACTCGCGCCCGACTTCCTGATGGTCCTCTTCGAGCTCGTCGGGTCCTTCGTCATCGTCGTCGGTGATCGAAGCGGACCCGCCGGGGTGATAGTGGACCTGGAACTTCTCCAGCAGCTCATCGCGCCGGTGCTCATCGACCGGGACCTCATCCGAGATCAGCACCCAATCGGCGCCCTCGAACTCCTCCATGTTGAAGATCTCGGCGTCGAGCTCGGGAGAGTCATCGACGATGACCAGAACCTCGGTCTGGGGATTGAAATAGCTCCCCGGACGGTTGAGGATCTCGTCGAGTTCGAATTGACGTGGGTCGACCATCCGCAGTGCAGCCTAACTCTTATGGCTCAGACCGGCGATCTCGCGCTCGATCTCTGTCTCCACGTCGAGCGGCGGCTTCCCGGTGCGGGCCCGGCGGGCATTGCGGGCGATCACCAGATCGCGGATCTCGGCCCGCAGCTCGGCGTCGATCTGTGGCGCGGTGAGGCGCCGGAGCTCAGCCTCGACGTCGATCGTCGGCTCGCCGCGCCGCCGGTGGCGCTCGTTGCGCGCCTCGAGCAGCTCGCGGATCTCCGTGTCGCGCTCGAGCAGCGCAGCGGCGGATCCGGCCGCCGGCCCGCGTGAGACCTCACTGTCGAGCAGCAGCCGGTTCTTGCCGTAGTCCTCCCACGCCTTGCCGCTGCTGACCAGGGCCACGAAGCCGACCACGATGCCGCCCCCGCACACGACCCATAGAACCGTTGCGAACGTGCTCTGCACCGCTTAAGTGTTGCGCACTCCGGCCCCGAAAGCACGGGATTCTCGAGGTTCACAGCGGTGCTCGTCCGGCGCGCCGCCGAGCGTGCCGCAAGTAACCGTTTGCGCGTTGGGCGCGATCGGGTACCCTTTGGGTACAGCGATTGACTGACTAGTCAATCTGTGTCGAGAGCTCAGGGCGGGCGACGCTTGGCTCCGGGCGACCGAGTGTGCACGACAACAACGCGAACGCCACCATAATGCGCCGCTTTCAAGGAGATCACTGTGGTTGATTTCACGCTCACCGAGGAGCAGAAGAACATGCGCGAGATGGCGCACGACTTCGCCGAGAAGGAGATCCGCCCCGTCGCCTGGGAGTACGACCAGGACGGCACCTGGCCGCAGGAGATCATCGAGAAGGCATGGGAAGTCGGCCTGATGAACAGCCATCTCCCCGAGGAGTACGGCGGACCCGGCCTCGGCTACCTCGACGGCGTCCTGATCGAAGAGGAGATCGCGTGGGGCTGCTCGGGCATCGGCACCTCGTTGGCCTGCAATGGCCTCGCGACCGCGCCGATCGGGCTTGCGGCCTCCGAGCAGCTGAAGAAGGAGTACCTCGGCCGTCTGAGCGAGGCGCCGCTGCTCGCCTGCTTCTGCCTGACCGAGCCGGATGCCGGCTCCGACGTCTCGGGGATGAAGACCACCGCCACCCGGAAGGGCGACAAGTGGGTCATCAACGGCTCCAAGTGCTTCATCACGAACGGCGAGTACGCCAACTACTACACGGTGTACGCCAAGACCGACAAGGACGCCGGGCACCGTGGCATCTCCTGCTTCATCGTTCCGCGTGACGCCGGCGTGGTCGTCGACAAGCACGAGGACAAGATGGGCCAGCGCGCCTCGAACACGGCGACGATCACCTTCCCCGAGTGCGAGATCCCGCTCGACCACCTCGTCGGCGAGGAGAACCACGGCTTCAAGATCGCGATGATGACGCTCGACCGGACGCGTCCGGGTGTCGCGGCCATGGCCACGGGCGTGGCCCGGGCCGCCATGGAGTTCGCCATCGACTACTCCAAGCAGCGCGTCCAGTTCGGCGTCCCGATCGCGATGCACCAGGCGATCCAGTTCATCATCGCCGACATGGCCACCAAGGTGCACATGTCTCGGCTGGCGACCTGGAACTCCGCCGTGCTGCTCGACCAGGGCCGTCGCAACACGCTCGAGTCCTCGCACGCCAAGCGCTTCGCCGCCGACGCCGCGATGGAGATCACCACCGATGCCGTGCAGGTCTACGGCGGCTACGGGTTCATCAAGGAGTACAAGGTCGAGAAGCTGATGCGCGATGCCAAGATCCTGCAGCTGTACGAAGGCACGGCACAGATCCAGCGGCTCGTCATCGCCCGCGAGACGCTGCTCCCGCGCCGCATCGAGGAACCTGCGACCGCCCGCACCTAGCGTTCTCCCGCAGGCGCAGGCCTCGCCTCGAGAGCCGGGTTGGAAAGGGGCCGCCTCCGGCGGCCTTTTTCTGTGGCCGGCCATGACCGGCCGCCTGGGATCGGATTGCGGCTGGCGCTAGATTCAGGGCATGGCCGAACGCTCCGACGTGCGGGTCTCCGATCAGGATCGTGAGCGGGCCGCCGCGGAGATCCGTGAGCACTTCGCCGCCGGCCGGCTCACCGACGAGGAGCTGAGCGACCGCCTGAGCGCGGTCTACCGGGCTCGCACGCAGGAGGAGCTGGCCGCGCTGCGCGCCGACCTGCCCAAGCTGCCGCCCAGTCCCGCTCAGCAGCGTGCGGAGCTGGTACAGCGCCGCGCCACGCTTCAGCGGCATCTGCTCCAGCAGGCCGGGGGATCGGTCGGGCTGTTCCTGCTCTGCACCGTGATTTGGCTGACTTCGGGTGCCCACGGCCAGTTCTGGCCGATGTGGGTCGCGCTCGTGGCCGTGATCGCGCTGGTCCGCAACACTTGGCGCCTGTATGGCCCGGCGCCCGAGCTCGACCGCGTCGAGGCGGAGCTGGCCCGGCGCCGGGACCGCTCACGCGAGCACGGCCGCCGGCGTCTCGGGCCTTAGCGTCGCGAGTCGGAAATAGACGGATGGCGCACCGACCCCCGGCGGCGCCTACTCGGTGGTGGTGAACTCCCAGATCGCGATCCCGAGCATTCCGATACCCAGGAGCAGGATCATCCCCGCCTCGAGCAGGCCGGGCACGTGCCAGCCGAACCAGGTCACCCCCGGGTTGAGCACCTTCTGGGCCAGCGGGTTCGTGTGGATGTGGTCGAAGATCAGCTTGCGCATCGGGTCCACGGCGTAGGTCAGCGGGTCGAAGCGGTTGAGCACGGCCAGCCACGCCGGGAGTCCGGCGACCGGGAACAGCGCGCCCGAGATGAAGAACATCGGCATCACGACCATCTGCATCACACCCATGAAGGCCTGCATCTGCGTGATGCGGGCGGCGACCATGACGCCGAAGGCGGTGATCGAGAATGCCAGCAGCAGCTGCAGCGCCAGGATCTCGAGGATCAGGACCGGCGCGTAGGGCACCTTTACGAATCCGGCCAGGCAGATCACGATCGCGCCCTGGATGCCGGCCACCGTGGCGCCGCCGAGGCACTTGCCGATCACGATCGAGCTGCGCCGGATCGGCGCCACCATCATCTCGCGCAGGAACCCGAACTCACGGTCCCAGACGATCGACGCCGCCGAGAACATGGCGGTGAACATCACCGAGACGCACAGGATGCCCGGGTAGATGAAGGTCTTCAGGTTGACACCGTGGGTGCTGGTGCTCGAGAGCCGCTGCAACCCCGACCCGAGGATGAACAGGAACAGCAGCGGCTGGACCAGCGAGGTGACCATCCGCAGCTTGTCGCTGCGGAACCGGATCAGCTCGCGTTTCCACACGATCTTGATCGCACGCAGCTCCGACGCAATCGAGCGCTCGGGGACATGAACCCGGGCGATCGGCGACGGCGCGGCCGGGGGCGGGCCGGCGGTCTGCGCCCGGTCGGTCGTCGTGCTCATCTTCGTCCTCCGCTCATCATCTGCATCATCGCCCGGCTCCTGGCCTTGCCGCTGTCCTCCTCGGCATCGCGGATCGAGGTGCCGGTGTAGGACATGAACACGTCATCGAGCGTGGGGCGCGAGACGTTGACCGCTCGGATCGGGACACCCAGCTCCGCGAACAGGCGGGGCACGAACTCCTCGCCCGCGGGCACCCGAAAGGTCACGGCGCCCTCCGACATCGTCGCCTCGAGGTCGAAGTGCTCCGCCAGGGCGGCGATCGCCGCCTCGTCGTCGGCGGTGTGGATGCGGACCGTGTCGGCGCCCACCCGCGCCTTGAGCGCCTCCGGCGAGTCGAGCGCGACGATCTGCCCGTGGTCCATGATCGCGATCCGGTCGCACCATTCGGCCTCGTCCATGTAGTGCGTGGTGAGGAAGATGGTGATGTCCTCGGCCTCCTTGAGCTCCCGGATGTAGGTCCAGATCGATCGCCGCGTCTGCGGGTCGAGGCCGATCGTGGGCTCGTCCAGGAACAGCACCCGCGGCGAATGCAGGAACCCCCGGGCGATCTCCAGCCGGCGCCGCATGCCGCCCGAGAAGGTGGCCACGGGCGAGTCCTTGCGCTCCCACAGGCCGACCATGTCGAGCACCTGGCGCATCCGCGCCGGCACGAGGTTGGACTGGACGCCGTACAGCTCGGCGTGGAGGCGGAGGTTCTGCTCGGCGGTCAGGTAGCCGTCGAGCGTCGGATCCTGGAACACCAGGCCGATGTTGCGGCGCACGTCGTCACGCTCCCGGACCACGTCGTGACCGGCCACCGTCGCGCTGCCCGACGTCGGCTTGGCCAGCGTGCAGAGCATGTTGATCGTCGTCGTCTTGCCCGCGCCGTTGGGGCCGAGGAAGCCGAACACCTCGCCCGGCTCGACATCGAAGTCGACGCCCCGGACCGCCTCGACCTCGCCGTAGGACTTGGCCAGGCTCTTGACGGAGATCGCGGGCGGGCTGCTGTTATGGTCGCTGGCCGCTGGCATGGGTATGAACGTTACGGGGTCGGTCCGCACTGCTCAGTCGGGCGCGTCGCCCGCCAGGATCCGGTAGAGGGTCCGCTTCGTCTCCGCCAGCGTCTCGTGGGCGGCGGCGAGCTGCTGCTCGTCTCCCGCCTGGGCCACCTGAATCGCCGCGACGGCGATTTGCCCGATCTGCGAGCGCAGCTCGAACGCCGCCCTGTGCCCGGGATCGTCGGCCGCCTCCCAGGGTGGGGTCTGATCGGGGCGCTCGCTCACGAGAGCGCGACCGGCATCGGTGATCTCGAACAGCTTCGACCCGTCGCGCTCGATCGCGCGCACGAGCCCCTCATCCTCGAGCTGCGCCAGCGAGGGATACACCGATCCGGGGCTGGGGCGCCAGTTGCCGTCGCTGCGCTCCTCGATCGTCTGCATCAGCTGGTAGCCGTTTCTCGGCTCCTCGGCCAGGAGCATCAGCAGCGCGATCCGAACGTCCCCGCGCCGTTTGCGCCCGCGCCCGCCTCCGAACGGATGCCCGCCGGGGCCCATGGGGCCGCCGCCGAACGGCGGGCCGCCGAAGCCGTGCGGGCGCCCGCGCCCGCGTCCGCCCATCGGGCCGCGCATCCAGAACGCGCGTCCGGCCCAATCACCCTGATCCCAGTCACCCTTCATCGGAACCTCGCTGACAATCGCTCTTGATACGTCAACGATATATCGAGATATTGCCGCTGTCAATGCGACTCGCGCGACCGCGATAATCACCTCCGTGCCGTCTTCGAGCTCCAGCCGTCGCGCGCGGCAGGCCGCCGCGGTGACGGCATCTCTGGAACAGGCCGCTCTCGCCGCGGGGGCTCGCGGGACGGACCTGGCCCCGTCGAGCACCACCAAGCCGACCGCGCCGAGCCAGCCTCAGGGCCGCGGCACGACCGATCCGCTGGTCGGCGAGCTGCGCCGCGCCGGTCTGCTGCCGCTGCTGGTTCTGCACTACGTATCTCAGGAGCCGTGCTACGGGAATCAGCTGATGGACCGGATCGGCGCGCTCACGGCCGGCGCCGTCGCCGTGAACCCGAACACGATGTATCCGCTCCTGCGCTCGATGGAGGCCAAGGGACTGATCGCCGGTGCCTGGGAGCACCCCGAGAGGCGCAGCCGGCGCTTCTACCGGCTCACCGAGGCCGGCGAAGCCGAGCGGAGCCGGATGGCCGAGGAGCTGACCCCGCATCTCGACCGGATCGCGACCACGGTCGACCTGATCCGCCGCGAGCTGCTCGACCGCTGATGAGAGCCGTCCAGGCGACGATGGCCTTGCCCGGCATCGTGCACGATGCCGAGACCCTCTGGTACGACACGTCCCGCTGGCCGACCTGGGTGGATGGGCTCGCCCACGTCGCCAAGGTGGAAGGCGACTGGCCGCGAGCCGGGTCGGTGGTGATCTGGGACTCGAATCCCGCCGGCCGGGGACGCGTGGTGGAGCGGGTGGTCGCGCACGAGCCGCTCGGTGGGCAGACCTCCCAAGTCGAGGACGACTCGATCCGGGGGCGCCAGACCGTGACCTTCACCCCCGCCGACAGCGGCGTCGACGTCGATCTCGTGCTCGAATACGAGATCAAGAAAAGCTCGATCGTGACCCCGCTGATCGACCTGCTGTTCATCCGGCGGGCGATGACGATGTCCCTGGCCACGACGCTGAGACGATTCGGCGTCGAGCTCGAGGCCGCCAACGAGCTCGGGCCGGCGTAGGGCGGCGCGCCCAGGCAGGCCCAGGCGCGCCAGTGCGCGCCAGTGCCCCGAGGGCGTCGGGTTCTAACCGGCGATGATGGTGAAGCTGATCGAGCTGGGCAGCGAGATCCTGGCGCCGGATCCGGTGGCGATCAGAAGCAGGGCGTAGTGCCCGGGACTCAGCGTCCGGCGGCCCTTGACCCGGCCCTTGAACACGATCCGATTCGCTCCCTTGTGGCCCGTGGCGCTCGACCTGCCCGCGACGATCGTGCGGGTGCATCGCGGCTTGTGCATTGTGCGCCGGCTGGGCGCCACGCATCCTCCGGAGAGCCGCCGGCCCTGCGCCCGAGTGGTGAACGACAGGGACAGAGCGGCGTTCTCGCTCAGCGTGAACGTGAACACGGTGCCGATGCGCGCCCGGT
>JADGPN010000112.1 GCA_017882465.1 Solirubrobacteraceae bacterium | reverse complement strand
TCGAGCTGATCCTCGCCCACGGCATCCAGCGCCCGCAGGAGCCGGGCGTAGATCTCGGGCTCGGCGAGCGTGCCGGGGAGGGGATCCAGCAGCGGCGCCCGCAGATGGAAGGTGTTGCGCCGAAACTCGAGGCGAGGTCGCACTCCGGCCGCGCGCGCCGCGGCGGGCGTTGCCTTCGCTCGCTGGGAGGAGCTGATCGCCGACGCGCTCGGCCGGCGGGGGATCGCGCCCGAGAGGGCCGGCTCGATCGCGACGCTCACGATCGCCGCCATCGCGGGGGCGGTGATCGTCGCCCGGGCGCAGCGCTCGAGCGCTCCGCTGGAGCGAGTGGTGGGCGAGCTGGAGCGCGTGGTGACGGACGCAATTGCATTAGGCTGAATGGCGATGAGTGACGACTGGCGTGTGCGCATCGACCTCCACGAGGACGGCCATGCTCGCAGCCTGACGGACAGGCTCGAGGCGACCGATCTCGAACACGAGCTCGAGAGCGAGTTCCACGACCGCGTGGTCGTCTCGCGTGACGGGCCGGAGGTGTTCCTGTACGCCGGATCACGCGAGCAGGCCGAGGCGGCCGAGAAGCTGGTGCGCTCGCTCGCGCACGAGAACGGCTGGCACCTGGAGACCGAGCTCAAGCGCTGGCACGAGGCCTCGGAGGCGTGGAAGGACCCAGACGCACCGGTTCCCCAGGATGACGCCGATCGCGCCGCGGAGCACGCACAGCTGATCGCCAGCGAGCGCGAGCAGGTTCGCCGCACCGGCACCCCGGAGTTCGAGGTGCGCGTCGAGTGCCCGTCGCACGCGGACGCCGAGCTGGTCGTCGCCAAGCTCCGTGAGGACGGCCGCCCCAGCGTGCAGCGCTCCAACTACGTCCTCACCGGCGCGTTTGACGAGGACGACGCCGCGGCGCTCGCCGCGCGTCTCCAGGACGAGGTGCCGCCGGGCTGCACCGTCACCGTCGAGGGCTCGGCCCAGGCCGTGTACGACGAGCGGCCCTCGAGCCCGTTCGCGTTCCTCGGTGGCCTGGCGGGCTGACCCCTCGCCGCGGCCGGGTCATCGGTCCGCCGACCGCGCGCGGTCAGATCACCGGACCCGTGCCCGGGGCGCTCGGCTCCGCCGGCGTCGGCGGCGCCGAGGGGGTCGCCGGCTGGGCCGGCGCCGGCGCGGGCTCGTGCCGGCTGTCGCCCGGGTCGTCGGGCGCGCGGATCCAGGCCACGATGCGGCCCCCCGTGATCACGAAATTCGTCCGCGCCCTCTGACCCGTGCCCGCGCCGCAATCTCCTCCCGGCCCGGGGCGGTCGGTGAGCTGGAACAGCGCGTTGACGTAGCGCCCGCGCTGGTCGGCGGAGAGGAACCGCGCACCGCACGGCAGTGAGGCATTGACCGCCGCCGCCTCGCCAAACGAGCGGATCGTGAGCACGGGCACGCCACCGGTGGCGTCCGGCCCGTTGATGAACTGGCTGGGCAGCGCGAAATAGCGGGCCGCGTCGCGCACGTCTCCGCGTCGCAGAGCATCCGACCAGCCCCGGATCACGTTCACCGCGTCCGCGCTGGCCGGGCGGCCGGTGGGGCCGGGGGTGGGGAGCGTCGGCCCGCTCGAGCCCCCGGGCGGTCCCGGGGTGGTGTGCGCCGTCGCCGGAGGCGGCTGTGACCGCGTCTTGGCCGGAGCGCCGGCCTTGGCGCCGCTCGAGCCGCAGCCTGCGGCCACCGCGGCCACCGCGGCCACCGCGGCCACCGCAATCACGGCCATCGCCAGGCGAGAGCGGATCGCGACCATGAGAAAGATGATCGCATGTCGCCCGCAGCGGTCCGCCGGGTCGCCCGCGCTGGTCCGGGCGGTGAGAAAGCTCTTCTCAGGATCCGACCGATGAGTTCTTGCCGCCGGCGTCGTCTGACCTGATGTGACGGCCAGGCACGATCGAAAGGACAGTGCGATGACTCCCGCCCTTCGCCCCGTCGGCGAAAGCGCTTAACATGACTGTCGTGCAGGAGTTGCCGCTGACGTCCAGGCGAGGAGAGGGCGAGCTCGAAGAGCGGTTCGAGCAGCATCGCCGCGAGCTCACCGCCCACTGCTACCGCATGCTCGCCTCGCCGTTCGAGGCCGAGGACGCCGTGCAGGAGACCTTCATCCGCGCCTGGCGCGCCTTCGATCGCTTCGAGGGCCGCTCGTCCCTGCGCTCGTGGCTCTACCGCATCGCCACCAACGTCTGCCTGGACATGCTGGGCGGCCAGGAGCGTCGCGCGCGGCCGATGGACCTGGGGCCCGCGCAGGCCCCGGTGGAGTCCAATCTGCACATCTTGCCGGAGGCCACGTGGATCCAGCCGATCCCGGACGGCCTCGTCGCGGCGGAGGAGGACCCGGCCGAGACGGCGATCGCGCGCGAGACGCTGCGGCTGGCGTTCGTCGCCGCGCTGCAGCACCTGCCGCCGCGCCAGCGTGCGGCGCTGATCCTGTGCGAGGTTCTGCGCTGGAGGGCCACCGAGGTCGCCGAGCTGCTCGACACCAGCGTCGCTTCGGTCAACAGCGCCCTGCAGCGTGCTCGCTCGACACTGGCCGCGAGCAATGTCACCACGCTCGACTCCTCGCCGCGCCTGGACGAGCCCGATCGGGCGCTGCTGGCCCGCTACGTCGAGGCCTTCGAGGAGTACGACGTCGACGCGCTGACGGCGCTGATCCAGGAGGACGCGAGCCAGTCGATGCCGCCGTACGACCTGTGGCTCCGCGGCCGCGACGACATCCTCACCTGGTGGTTCGGCCCTGGAGCCGGTTGTCGCGGCTCGCGAGTGATTCCGGCCATCGGGGCCAACGGGCGGCCCGCGTTCGGTCAGTACAAGCCCAGTACCGACGGTGGCTATGAGCCCTGGGCGCTCCAGGTGATCGAGCTCTCAGAGGGACGGATCGTCGAGTTCACGTTCTTCCTCGATACCGAGACGCTGTTCCCGCTCTTCGGGCTGCCTCCGCGGCTCGACGCCTAGCACCTCCGCCAGCCCGACAAACGCGAGCAGCTCCCGCAGCGCGTCGGGCACGTGAACCAGGCGCAGCTCGAACCCGCGCCGGCCAAGGTCCAGCTTGAGGCGGGCGAGCGCGTCGACGGTGCGAGCGTCCGGCGCGTGCAGCGCGGCGGCGTCGTAGACGATCGTCCTCCTTGGCGACGTGGCCATGTGCAAGAAGGACCGGCCACGGGGCACAAACTCATCGCTGGTCAGGCCTGTTCGCGACCGGGCGCAGGGTCCACAACGACGTCCAGGGCCGAGTCCCGATCGGCTGACGTCGAGCACCGACGCTGCACGGTCACCTCGATGCCGCGTTCCGCGAGTCGCCTCTGAACTCTCTCGGCCGTGGGGTGCATCTGAGCGCGTACGCTACGCCCGCGCCCCGATCGTCGCCACCTGCCTCAGCTCCTGTTCGAAGGACTGGGCGGCCCGCTCGAGCTCGCCGCGCGGGCCGATCCGGTAGGCGCCGGTCCGTCGCAGCGGCGGAGAATAGGCGTGGATCGTGACCGCCGGCCCGATGCCGGCGTGGAGGACACGGTGAATAGCGGTCGGCGCGACGCAGAACGATGCCCCCGCTCCGATCACGCGGGCGTCGGGGCCGGTCGCGAGCCGCAGACGCTCCTCCCGGACCTGACCCTCGATCACCACGATCGCGGCCGCGGATTCGTCGTGATCGTGAAAGCCGGTGTCGTTGTCCTCGCTCCAGCAGATCAGCCAGGCATTGACGTGCTCGTCATCCCAGATCTCCTCGTACACGCGAGCGTCGCTGCTGTGCCGGACGTGATGCCGCCACAGCTCCGGCGTGGCGGCGAGCTCGGCCACAAACGCTTCGAGCTCCGGCGTCGTGAGACTCACGTGGCCACCTCCAGTCCCGCCAGCAGGTTCGCCCCATTGGCCTGCAACAGCGCTTCCCGGCCCGTGGCGAGCGGCTCGATCACCGGGCGATCGGAGCCGTAGAGCAGCCGCGCCTCACCCACCCGCCGCGCCATCATCTCGACGGCCGCGGGGCCGTAGCTCGAGGTCTCGTAGAAGCTCAGCGGGTCCCGCAGCTCGACGTCGGGTCCGCCGCGAGTCTGGAGCCGCTCGCTGAGCAGAGGTGCGCAGCCCGCCAGCATCGCGAACACGACCGCGAGCTCGGGATGTTCGCGGCGGCCAAACGACGCGAACGTCAACCACGCCGCCTGCATCTGCGACACGTAGTCGGTCAGCGCCCGCCACCACAGCGGCTCTCCGAAGGACGTCCCGGCCGTGCGCTGAGACGGGGCTCGCCCCGGATGCACGAACACCGGCGCGCGTCGCGCGGCCGCGCGCTCCAGAACCGGACCGACGAGGTCGAGCCGATCCGGTCCCGCCAGAGCCCCGGCCGGAATCGAGATCCCCACGCACCCGCGTGCGAGGAGGGCATCGACCTGATCAGGGTCTGCGCCGTCCAGTGCCACGGGACCCCAGGCCGCGAACTCGCCCGGAAGCGCGCTGACACCATCGAGATGCGCCTCGATCAGCTCGAGCGCGCTCTCGCGGGGCAGCGCCTCGATCCCGATCGGGCTGGAGATGGCGATCAGAGCCAGATCCAGGCCATCTTCGCGAACCAGCATCGCGCGCCGCTGTGGCGCCTCGGCAGCCACATCGATCACGTACGGCTGCTCCGCGGCGCTGTGCAGCACAGTCAACCCGTCGTTGCGGCTGATCAGTGGCAGCGTCTCGCGCGCAGCCAACCGCTCGAGCAGGGGGCGGGTCCAGATGTGCTGGTGGATGTCGGCGAGCATCGGGCGATTCATATTATAGTAAGTTGATCGACTTTATCCCTAATTTCGCCTGCCGCTGACATCCACCGCCGGAGCCGCCCGATGAACCAGCCCTCGCTCAGACCTGAAACGCTCGCCCTGCACGGCGGGCAGACACCTGACAGCGCTACGAACGCGCGTGCCGTCCCGATCTATCAGACGACCTCATACGTCTTCGACGACACCCAGCACGCGGCCGATCTGTTCGCGCTGCAGGTGCCGGGGAACATCTACTCGCGGATCATGAATCCCACCTGGGCGGTGCTCGAGGAGCGCCTGGCGGCGCTCGAGGGTGGCGTCGCAGCGCTCGTCACGGCGTCGGGCCAGGCCGCGGTGACCTACTCGATCCTGAACATCGCGCGAGCGGGCGAGAACATCATCTCGGTCCCCCAGCTCTACGGCGGGACCTACAACCTGTTCGCGCACACGCTGCCCCAATACGGGATCGAGGTTCGCTGGGCCGACGCCGACGACCCGGACGCGGTCGCGCGGCTGGCCGACGACGGCACGCGCCTGGTGTTCGGGGAGACGATCGGCAACCCACGGCTCAACGTGCTCGACGTCGAGGCCTGGGCGGCTGCCGCGCACGCCCACGGTCTGCCGCTGGTGCTGGACAACACGGTGCCGACCCCGATCGGAGCGCGGGTCTTCGAGCAGGGCGCCGACGTGGCCGTCCATTCGCTGACGAAGTTCATCGGCGGGCACGGCACCTCGATCGGAGGAGCGCTCGTCGACAGCGGGAACTTCGACTGGGCTGGGCACGCGAGCCGCTTTCCGGGACTCACGACGCCCGACCCGTCCTATCACGGGGTGGTGTGGACCGACGCGCTCGGACCCGCCGCGTATGTGGGGCGGGCACGGACGGTGCTGCTGCGCAACACCGGCGCCGCGCTGTCACCGTTCAACGCATTCCTGTTCCTCCAGGGCCTCGAGACGCTGCCGCTGCGGATGGAGCGCCACAACGACAACGGATTGGCGGTCGCTCGCCATCTCGCGAACCATCCGGATGTCGAGTGGGTCTACTACCCGGGGCTGGACTCGAGCCCCTACCGCGAGCTTGCCGACCGGGTCCTGCGGGGCGGGTACGGGGCGCTGGTCACCTTTGGCGTCAAGGGCGGCGCCGCGGCGGGCCGATCGTTCATCGAGCACCTGAAGCTGTTCAGCCACCTCGCCAACATCGGCGATGCCAAGTCACTGGCCATCCACAATGCCTCCACGACCCACTCGCAGCTGAACGCGGAGGAGCTCGCCGCCGCCGGCGTCACGCAGGAGACGGTGCGGCTCTCGGTCGGGATCGAGCACATCGACGACATCGTCGAGGATCTGGACCAGGCGCTGGCCGCAGCACGCTCGCCCGCCCTGGCATGAGCAGCGGCGGCATCGGCCGCACACGCGCCGAGCGGGTCGTCCTGTGCACGCCGGACGACCCGCTGATCCTCGAGTCGGGGGCCGAGCTGAGTCCTGTCGAGGTGGCCTATGAAACCTACGGCAGGCTCGATCCGGAGCGCTCGAACGTGGTGTTCGTGTGCCACGCCCTCACCGGGGATGCCCACGCCGCCGGCCACCACGGAAATCGCGAGCGCCGGGGCTGGTGGGACAACCTGATCGGCCCCGGGCGGCCGATCGACACCGAGCGCTTGTTCGTCATCTGTCCCAACCTGCTCGGCGGCTGTCAGGGGACGACGGGGCCGTCGAGCACGGATCCCGGCACCGGAGGACCCTACGGGTTGAGATTTCCCCTGTTCACGGTGCGGGACCTGGTCTCCGTTCATCGCCGGCTGCTGCGCGCGCTGGGCGTTGACCGGGTGCACACGGCCATCGGTGGATCACTGGGCGGCATGCAGGCGCTGCAGTGGGCGCTCGACCACCCCGAGCAGGTCGAGCGGGCCGTGCTCGTCTGCGCCAGCGCGAAGCTGAGCGCCCAGAACATCGCCTTCTCGGCCGTCGCGCGGGCCGCCATCACCAGCGACCCCGACTTTGGGGGCGGCGACTATCCGGGCACGGGCCGAGGACCGGAACGGGGGCTGGCCGTCGCCCGGATGACGGCCCACATCACCTACCTGTCCGAGGAATCGATGCGACGGAAGTTCGATCGGGCGCGACGCGCTCCCGGCGCGCCGATGACGTTCGCCGATGACTTCGAGGTCGAGCACTACCTCGATCACCAGGGTCAGAGCTTTCTGCGTCGCTTCGACGCCCTCACCTACCTATACCTCTCGCGGACGATGGACTACTTCGATCCGTTCGCCGATCCGGCCCTCGACCTCTCCGACATCACGACGCGGTTTCTGCTCGTCTCGTTCGACACCGACTGGCGGTTCGGCTCTGCACACTCCGCCGAGATCGCCGGCCGGCTGGCCGGGGCCGGCATCGACGTCGAGCACGTCGAGGTCCGCTCACCGTGGGGACACGACTCGTTTCTGCTCGAGATTCCCGAGTACCACCGCGTCGTCGCGGGGTTCGTGGCGGACAGCAACGACCGAGCCTACGCGGAGCCGATGTGGCCGCCGCGCCGGAACCACAGATAGAGGCCGGCGCACGAGACCTCTTCGAAATCGGCCTCGGCGGCGCGCTGGTCGGTGTCGTAGTCGATGGCGGCGTTGTTGACGAGGATGTCGAGGTGGCCCAGGTGCTCGAGGGCCCAATTCCCGAAGCTCCCGACGCTGCCCGGGTCGGCCACGTCGAGCGCGTGGACTCGCACGTCGAGCCTCCGGTCCGTCAGACCTCGCGCGGCCACCTCGCCACAACCGCAGCCGGCTGCCGCGACCGGTCAGCTACAACATACTGGCGCCTCGCAACGATGCGACGATGCCGTCCCCCTCACCAATCCCAGGAGCCCGAGCAATGGATTTGACCTTCTCCGAGAAGGAGACCGCGTTCCGCGACGAGTTGCGGGCGTGGTTGGCCGCCAATCCTCCATCTGACCCGCCGCGGCGTGAGGAGGGCGAGGAGGCCAATTACGCGTGGCGCCGTGAGTGGCAGCGCCAGCTGTATGACTGGGGCTGGGCGGCGCCCGGGTGGCCGGCGGAGTATGGTGGCCGCGGGGCCACACTGACGGAGTCGGCGATCTACTTCGAGGAGCTCGGAGCGGCAAGGGTGCCACTCCCGGCCAACGTCCTCGGGTTGCTGCTGGGCGGTCCCACGCTGATGGTGTGGGGCACCGATGAGCAGAAGGAGCGGTATCTGCCGCCGATCCTGTCGGCGGAGGAGATCTGGTGCCAGGGCTTCTCCGAGCCCGACGCGGGGTCGGATCTGGCGGCCCTGAAGGCGCGGGCGGTCAAGGACGGGGACGGATGGGTCGTCACCGGCCAGAAGGTGTGGACGTCGGGAGCGCAGTACTCGAAGTGGTGCATGCTCGTCGCGCGCACGGAGAGCGGCCTGGCCAAGAAGCACCACGGGCTCACGTACTTCCTGATGGACATGGAGCAGGAGGGCGTGCAGGTCCGTCCGCTGCGCCAGATCACCGGCGAGGCGGAGTTCAACGAGCTGTTCATCGACGGGGCGCGCATCTCTGACGCAAACGTCGTCGGTGGCGTCGGCAACGGCTGGAAGGTGGCCCTGACCACGTTGATGAACGAGCGCGCCGGCCTGGGGTTCGCACTGCAGGTCCGCCTGCGGCAGATGCTCGATGACCTGTTCGCGGCGACCGCCGAGCGCGGACTGCTCGAGGACAGCCTGTATGCCGATGCGCTGGGCGAGCTGCACGTGCGCACCGAGACGCTGCGGCTCTTGGCCTGGAAGGGCCTGACCGATGTCGAGCGCTACGGGCAGCCGGGCCCGGAGGGCTCGCTGGTCAAGTGGCTGTGGTCGGACACGAACCAGAAGCTGACGCAGCTGGCGGCGGACATCGTCGGGCTCGAGTCGCTCACCGCCGAGTCGCGCTGGAGCTATGAGCTGCTGCGTGCGCGGGGCAACACGATCGAGGGTGGGACCACCGAGATCCTGAGGAACATCGTCGCCGAGCGCGTGCTGGGGCTCCCCCGGATCGCCACCGCGGCCTAACGGGGAGGCACGAGCACATGGACTTTGGACTGACCAACGACCAGCAGGACATCCAGCGCACCGCGCGCGACCTGCTCGGCGAGCGGGCCAAGCCCGAACGGGTGCGGGAGCACGCCGAGGCCGGTACGGTCGATGTGGAGCTGTGGCACGGGATCGCCGAGCTGGGGTGGCCGGGGATCGCGGTGGCCGAGGAGCACGGCGGCCAGGGCCTCGGCGCCGTCGAGCTCTCGATCCTGTGCGAAGAGCTCGGGCGGGTGGCGGCGCCGCTGCCGTTCCTGCCCACCGTCCTGGCTGCCACGTTGATCGAGCACGCGGGCTCGGAGGAGCAGCGCGGTCGCTGGCTGCCGGGCCTGGCCAGCGGTGAGCTTCGCGGTGCCGCCGGTGGCGTCGGCGTCGTGCCGGGCGCACTGGGCGCCGACCTGGTGGTCGTGGTCGAGGACGGGGCGGCGCGGATCGTCGAGAATCCGGGTGACCCGGTCGAGACGATCGACCCGACGCGTCCCTCGGCGCGCGTCGAGGGCGCCGGGGAGGAGCTTCCCGGCAACGTGGAGGCGGCGCTTGACCGGGCCGTGGTGGCGGTCGCAGCCGAGCTCGTCGGCGTCTGTGACCGCGCCCTCAGCATGACGATCGAGTACGTCAAGAATCGCCAGCAGTTCGGCACGCCGGTCGGCGCCTTCCAGGCCGTCTCGCACCGCTGCGCCGAAATGCTCCTGGCCACCGAGAAGGCGCGCTCGGCTGTCGCGTTCGCGTCCTGGGCCGCCGACGCGGACCCGAGCCGGCTGGCCGAGGCGGCGTCGATCGCCAAGGCCGCCGCGTCGGACGCGGGGCGCGAGGTCACGGGCGGCGCGATCCAGCTCCACGGCGGCGTCGGATTCACCTGGGAGGCCGACGTGCACTGGCTCTACAAACGAGCGCAGGTCGACGCCCTGCTGCTCGGCGACGGCAAGCACTACCGTGCCCGCCTGGCCAAGCTGATCGGGCAGCGCGCCATGGCGGCAGCCGCGTAGGCGAGCTCGGGGCGGACTCGCGGCGTCGGGAGGCGTGTCTAGCCGGCGAGCGCCTGGTCGAGGTCGGCCCACAAATCCTCGACGTCCTCGAGCCCCACGCTCAGCCGGAGCAGGCCGGGAGGGACGCGCGCGCCCTCCCAGCGAGCGCGGGCCTCGAGCGTCGACGCCACACCGCCGAGGCTGGTCGCGTTCTCGATCAGTGCCAGTGACCGCTCCAGCTGCAGCGCGGTCTCCGCGTCGGCGACGTCGAACGAAAGCAGTGGCCCGAATGCTCTGATGTACCGAGCCGCGACGGGGTCGCCGAGGCCGGGGTAGCGCACGCGCTCGACCCGCGCGTCGGTGGCGAGCCGACGGGCCAGCTCGAGTGCGCTCGCCGACTGTCGCTCGACGCGAACGGCGAGCGTCTTCATCCCGCGGAGCATGAGCCACACCGGATCGGGCGCGGCCACGATGCCGGAGGCGGCGCGAAACGCCGCCAGGCGAGCGGCATCGTCCTCACGCGCACAGCTCACGACACCCACGAGTGCGTCGTGATGGCCGGCCAGGATCTTCGTCGCGCTGTGCAGCACGAAGTCGGCGCCCTGCTCCAGGGGGCGCAGGAGGAGCGGGCTGAGCACAGTGTTGTCAACCACGACCCGCGCGCCCGCCGCGTGAGCTTGGGTGATCGCCGGGCCGAGATCGGGGAAGCTCATGAGCGGGTTGGCGCACGGCTCGAGCCAGACGAGGTCTGCGCTCGGCGGCGGCCCGGTCTGGTCGAAGGGAATGGTCTCCAGGCCCCAGCGCCCCAGCTCGTCCCGGAGCAGCGCGACCGTTCCCCAATAGCCGCCGTCGGCGACGGCGACCGTCGATCCTGGCTGGAGCAGCGCGAGGGCGAGTGCCGTCGTCGCGCCCGCGCCAGAGGGGAAGAGCAGCGAATGCCCGCCCTCGAGCTCGCCGATCAGCCGCTCGGCCTCCAGTCCCACGGGGTGTGCGTTCCGCTGGTAGTGGACGGGACCGGGCGTCGCGTCGAGGTAGCCGTGGATCGTCGCTCGCTCCAGACCCGGCAGCTGGCCCCGCGCGAGCTGCGTCTCCCTCTCCATCCGCGCCAGCTTAGAGCGGCGCGGAACGGCGCGCGAGAATGGGAGCCGATGTCCGCCGGCCGCGAGCACACGAGCCCGGAGCAGATCACGGAAGCGGTGATCGCGAGCTTCGAGGGTTGCTCGGATCCGCGTCCGCGCAAGTTGGTGGGTATCGGTCGAGAACGACATCGTGCTCGCCTCCCGCTGAGGCCTCCGCCGCTGGGGCGACGGCCAGCGATCAGCTGCTGGGCGGCGGTCCCCAGCCGTGCTGTCGAACGAGGGCCGCGAGCACCGTGGCGAATTGAGCGTAGCCCTGGCGATCCGGGTGGATCCCGGTGTCGGCGCTGATGATCCAGGGGTTGCCGGCACAGAAGGAGCCGAACGGATCGATGGCCAGCTCGTCCTGAGTGGCGGTCGACTGGTGGCTGGGGCCGTCGACCAGGGCTCCGCTGCCAGGGCAGATGAAGCTGCCAGGCCCAAGGCCGACGAAGAAGCGCGGCGGCGACATCACGGCGACCCGGGTGCCGTACTGCGGCAGTGAGCCCACCGCGTCGGAGATCGCCGCGTTGAAGGTGGCGAACAGGATCCCGATCTGGTGGGCTGAGAACACGGTCACGGACGGGATCGCCAGGTGATAGAGCGAGACGACGACGTGGTTGCTCGGAGCGGTCAGCAGCTCGCTGACGACCTCCTTCATCAGCGGGCCGACCTGCTGCGCGCGGATGAAGCGGTTTACGCAGGCGCGCAGCTCGGCGTCGGTGAAGGTGAAGGCACAGAAGGCGCCCCGACCCGTCAGGAAGATCGACAGGAGTGGATTTGCGCCCAGGGTCATGACGGTGAGATTCGGGTCGTCGGCGATGATCTGCTGCAGCACCGGGCTGAGATACCCGCCCGGGGCCCAGTTGGCCGGGGTCGAGCCGCTGACCGCCAGATTCTGAAACGCCTCGGTCCCCGTCAGCCCGAACATGTGGGCTGACTGTGCCGCCCAGGAGACGTTGTTGGCGAGGCCGTAGTCGGGCAGCCAGCCGACCGGCCCGGTCTGCCCGGGGCCGTTGGGGGAGTTCGAGGAGCAGCGATTGTTGGGGGTCGCGCCCGGTGGGACGCAGAACGGCAGATCGAGCACCGACATCTCGGTCCCGTTGGACAGGAAGCCGAATCCAGCCGTCACCGAGTCGCCGAGCGCCCGCATGCGGAACGTCTGCGCCGCCGACGCACGCTGCGCCCCGAGGCCATGGCCGGCGGCACGACCCACGTGAGCAGCAGCGCCAGACACGCCAGCGGCGTTGCGAGCTTGGCCCGGTTG
>JADGPN010000480.1 GCA_017882465.1 Solirubrobacteraceae bacterium | reverse complement strand
CGCATACTCCTTCAAGGCAAGCGACTCGCCGTTCAGGGTGGGGCCGATCAGCACGTCCACTCGTTGCTGCTCGACCAGCCGGCGAGCCTCCGACAGCGCGCTCGCGGTCGTGTCGTCCCCGCAGCCGAACAAGACCTCGATCTTCTTGCCGGCGACCTCGATCTGGGTGATCCCGTCCCCTGGGTTTGCTCCGAGCGGCCGCGCGCCGCGCCGGATCAGCGGCAGCTCGGCGCCTGCGTAGGACGAGTCGCGCGCCAGGCCGTAGAGCCCCTCGCAGTCAACTAGCACGCCAATCCTGATCCTCGCCGCACCGTGCCCGCCGCACGAGGCCAGGGCCAACGCGGTGCAAACGACCAGCAGCGCAAGCGAGAGGCGAGCGATCATGATCGGCGGGCGGCGACCCAGATCACGCCGTTGCCAAGCGCGAGGTCGACCGGGGTCGCGTCGATCTTGATCGTGTCGGTGATCCGCAACGTCCGCGGGTCAACACGCGAGATCGCTCGGTCTACCTGATCGGCGACCCACACCGACCCGGCTCCTACCACGACCGCGCCAGCAGCCCTGCCAACCGGGATCGTCGCTGTGACCTCGTTCGTCGCTGGGTCGATCCGTTGCAGCCGGTCGTCGAGCTCGCTCGTCACCCAGACAGCCCGATCCCCAACGGCGACATCCGTTGGCGCGAACGGGAGGCGGATCGTCGCGACCACCCTGCCGGTCGCGGGACTGATCCGCCACAGCACCGGGTCGACAGGGTCGCCGACGACCCACACACCACCTGCGCCGACGGCGATCGCGGAGAGGTAGGAATCCTCCCGCTCGTCGCGCGGTGGGGCGATCAGCACCGGCTCAATCAGCTTGCCCGCGTTGATGTCAAGCCGTGCGACCGCACGGTCCGGCCGCACCACCCAGAGTCCCGACGGCCCCGCCGCCACCCGCGGGGACGCGACGCCGGAGGGAGGCCCGACAATCGCGACCGGACTGCCGCCGAACACGTTGTCAACGGTCACGTTTCCAGTGGCGTTGTCGATCCCGGCGACGTTCGGGTCCTGCGGCCCGTTGGCGACGGCCACGCTCCCCGGGGTGGCTCCGACGCTGGCAAGCAGGCCTGCGGGGATGATCGCGAGATCCGCCGGGGCGCCGTGGGCCGAACTCCGGAGAATCACCCTGTTCGTGCGCGCGTCGATTCGCCACACGGTGCCGTCGTCGTGGTTTGCCACCCACACCCCGTTCGGATCGGCTGCCAGCGCACTCGGGCGATTGCCGACGGCGACCCGGTCCACAACCCGGCCCGTGCTCGGATCGATGCGGACGAGCACACCACTCGTCGACGGTGCTCCTGCACCTTTTCCGCCAAGCGCGAAATAGACCACTGCAATCGCGAGCAGCACGAGCCCGGTGAACGCCAAGATCGCCGGCAGCCGCATCCACCAGGGTTTCGCCGGCTCGCCAACCCCTAGCGCCTCGCCGGCGGCGTCCACCAACTCGGCGCAGCTGCCATAGCGATCCCCGGGCTCCTTCGCGAGCGCCCTCGCGATCACCTGCTCGAGTCCAGCCGGCGCTATGGGCTCTTCCTCGAGGTGGGCGAACAGAACCGCGGCGTCGCTGGAACGGGGAAACGGCGGCTCGCCCGTCAGGCACTCGCACAACAGGCACCCAAGCGCGTACACGTCCGCGCGGCCGTCCACCTCATCGCCGCGGATCTGTTCCGGAGCAACGTAATCGATCGTCCCGAGCAAGCCCGGCTCGACCGTCCGCGGCTCCGCGAGCCGCGTCGTCAACCCGAAATCCGCCAGATAAACGTGGCCGCGCGCGTCAAGCAAGACATTCGAGGGCTTGACGTCGCGATGCACCAACCCCCGCTCGTGCGCGAAATCAAGCGCCCCAGCGACCTGCCCGCACACCGCCACGGCACGCGCCGCACTCAGCGGCCCCTCCCGCAGCAGCTCCTTCAGATCGCTGCCCTCGACGTAGCGCATCGCGATGAACAGGCGGCCGTCCGCCTCCCCGGCCTCATAGATCGGAACCACACATGGGTGATCGAGGCTCGCCGCCAGCTTCGACTCAGCCAGAAACCGCTGTCGAAACGCCGCGTCCTTCGCCAGCGACGGCGCGAGCAGCTTCAGCGCCACCCTCCGTCGCAGCCGCAGATCCTCAGCCAGGTACACCACACTCATCCCACCGCGGCCCAGCAGCCCCTCGACCCGGTAGCCGAGTAGCTCACTGCCGACAGAAAGGTCCGAGACAGACACGCGCCCTCTGCGCTCGAACATATAGCGTCAGCCAGCCAGTGCCTAGAGCGACGCTGCCGGGCCGGCCCACCGCGCGGCCAAGACGCCAAGAACAGCCCAAGACAGCACGAACCTGTTGACCTGTTTCTCCTTCTGCGATGTCTCAGCGTTCATCAGCGCATCCCGCTGGCTCCAGACTACGATCCCGATCAAGGCGAGCAGCACCACGACCGTCGCCAGCCACGTGGGCTCCCCGACCAGCCCGTCGGACCACCTCGGCGGCGTCTCAGTGGGCTGACTGGAGCCGTGGGGGTGCTGTGTCTTGGTGCGCTGAGAAGTCTTGGGTTGGCCGGGTGCCTGCGGCGTTGGTGATTAGGCGTGTGCCGCGTCCGTGGGTGATGAAGCTGTAGGTCCAGCGCAGCAGCACCAGCATCCGGTTCTCGAATCCGACTAGGTAGCCGAGGTGCACGACCAACCAGATGAACCAGGCCAGCCGGCCGCTTACGCGCAGGCCGTGGATGTCGGCGACCGCGCGTGCGCGCCCGATCGTCGCCAGGGTACCTCGGTTGCGGTAGCGAAACGGCGGCGTGGGGCGGGCCCCGAGCCGGTTGGTGAGCAGGCGCGCGGCGTAGCGGCCTTGTTGCATCGCGACGGGTGCGATCCCGGGAAGGGGCTGTGGCTGGCCGGTTTCGGGATCGCGAACGCGGACCATGTCGCCGAAGGCGAGCACCTCTGGGTGGCCCGGCAGCGTCAGATCCGGGTTGACCAGCAGTCGGCCTGCGCGATCGATCTCGGCGTCGCCGGCCTCGCCGAGTGACCGGGCGAGTGGCGAGGCCTCGACCCCCGCGGCCCACACGACCGTTCTTGTCGGGATCCGGGTCCTGTTGCCATTCTCGGCCTGGATCTCGACGCTGTCCGCTTGCACATCGACCACTGTGTGGGAGAGCAGCGCCGTCACCCCGAGCTGCTCCAGCGAGCGCCTCGCGCGCCGCGACAGCGATGGGGGCAGCATGCTCAGCACCCGGTCGGCGGTCTCGACCAACAGCACTCGCCCGGCACGCGGATCGCTTTCGCGAAACTCGGCCGGCAGCGTGTCCCGCGCGAGCTCGGCGATCTGCCCGGCGATCTCCACCCCCGTCGGCCCGGCGCCGACCACCACGAACGTCAGCCAGCCTGCCTGCAGCTGCGGATCGTGCTCCAGCTCGGCCGCCTCGAACGCCTGCAGGATCCGTCCCCGGACCCGCAGCGAACTGTCCAGTGACTTGACCTCAAGCGCGAGCGATCGCCATTGCTCGCGCCCGAAGTAGCAGTAGCTGCTGCCGCCGGCAACCAGCAGCGCGTCATACGAGACCCTCTGCGGCGAGGGCCTCCTCTTCGATCCCGATGTCATCGCGGTCCTCACGCGTCTCGCTCGTCGCG
>JADGPN010000479.1 GCA_017882465.1 Solirubrobacteraceae bacterium | reverse complement strand
GAGGGCCACGTCGCGCCCGAGCTTCGTGTCGGTGGCGCGGTACACCTCGCCCATGCCGCCGGCGCCGATCGCGGCGGTGATGCGGTAGTGGGCGAGGGTGCGGTCGATCACAAGGGCTCCTTCAACAGCTCGTCCGTCATCTCGACGTGCCTGGGCATGCCGATCTTCTTCGTAAGCGGCGCACTCCTCGGAGAATCGTACACGCACGCTGCCGCTGACGGCACCACTCAGGACCGAAGGGCGGTGTCAGGCCGCCTCCCTGATCTCCCCGAGCCTCTCGAACAGCCGTATAAGCTCCGGCGTCGGGTCTGCCAGAAGAGTTCGATACGTGTCAATGAAGGCAGGCCAATTCAAGACCCACTGAAACGGCGGGTGTTACGCGGGAAGGCCCGGGCGGATTCGAACTCGACGACGCGAGAACCCCGTGGAATACGCGAGATTCAAGTCTGCAAGACGTGGAGTTCCGCGTTGGCATAGCGCAAGCGGATGGCGAGCACGCGGGCCAGCCCCTCAAGTAGGTTGATCGCCATCCGCTTGTGTTCCTCGGCCAGGGCGTCGAACTGCTTGCGCGACAGCGCGAACAGCTCGGTGTCGGTCAAGGCGATGGCGTTTGCCGACCGCGCCTGGCCGTCGAGGAACGCCATCTCACCGAAGAAATTGCCGCGGCCGAAGGTGCCGACGTGGCGCCATTGGGTTTCATCGAGCTGCAACATGATGCGCACCGCCCCGCGCCGGATCAGGTAGAGCACGTCGTCGGTGTCGCCGCGCCCAAAGATCTTCTCCCCGCTCTTGTAGGCTCGTTTCTCCATGCAGGCTTCGAGCGCCCGGAGGGTCTCAGCCTTGCGCCCCTTGAACAGGTCGATCTCGTGCAGCTCGAGCGGCTGCTCCTCCGACCGGGTGAACTCTGCCTCCGCCAGGATGCGCTCCTCGACCCATTCCAGCGCGTTGTCGAGCTCCGCGAAAATCTTCGCGCGGCTTTCCGCCCGCACCAGCCCGACCTCGTCGAAATAGCGCTGCACGTCCTGGCCGCTGGGCAGGCGGGGCGGGATGTGGCTGAACAGCAGGAAGCCCCCACGCTCCGCGAGGATGTCCTCGACCTGCTCCAGCAGGTGCGCGGCGGTGACATCCACCGACTGCACGCGGCGCAGGTCGAGGATGACGTAGCGCCGCGTCTTGAGCTCGGACTCCAGAGCGGAGTAGAGCTTGTCCGTAGTGCCGAAGAACAGGCTGCCCTGCAGCTCGAAAATCACCGCCTGGTCGCCGTCCCGCTGGAGAATGGCCATGGCCGCGGGCAGCCGCGTCTGGCGCGAGAAGATCTTGTTGCCGTCGGTCTTGCGGTGCACGACGCTGCCGCCGATCTGCTCGCGGATGAACAGCACGATAGCCAGCACGACGCCCACGCCCGATGCAGCAATCAGGCTGACCGCCTGGGCGGTGACGACCACCGCGACGACCACCACGAAATCAAAGATCGTCGAGCGGGCTTTGAGGAAATGCAGGCTGCCGAAGTCGATCATACGGACGCCGACCACGACGAGAATGCCGGCCAGCGCCGCCACCGGCATCCAGGCGATCAGCGCGCCCAGCGCCAGGAACGCGAGCAGCGACAGTGCCCCTTCGATCAGCCCCGACCGGCGGCTATTCCCTCCGCTCGAGATGTTCACCAAGGTCGCGCCCATCTGCCCGGCGCCCGGTATGCCGCCGATGGCGGCTGAGGTGAGATTGCCCAGCCCCTGCCCGAGCAGCTCCCGGTTCGAGTCGTGCCGGCTGCGCGTGAGGGTGTCCACGACGACGCAGGTTTTGAGCGTGTCGATTGAGAGCAGCACCGCCAGAGTCAGCGCCGGCATCAGCAGGGCGGGCAGATCCGCAAGGCCCATCGCCTTGATCGCTGTCAGGCGGCCAGCGAAGGCGCTGAAAAGGCCCATCCCGCCCCCGCCGAGCGACCCGATGACCTGTGAATTGCCTGCCAAGACGCGCAGCGCCGGGTCAGCCCAGGCGAAGCCTCCATACGCGATCGCGCCGGCCGCCAGCCCGAGGATCGTGGCGGGCACCGCGTTGGTCAGGCGCGGCGCTCCCACCATCACCGCGACCGTCACGAACCCCACCCCAATGGTCTGCCATTTCCACATGGCAATGCCGGACAGCGCCGGCCAGAAATGAGTGCCCGTGGGTACGCCCAGCAGAATCGGGATCTGGCTGGTGAGGATGATCAATCCGACGCCGCTCAAATAGCCGCTGACCACCGGATAGGGCATGTACTTGATCAGTCGTCCAAGCCCGATGAGCCCGAACAGGACTTGGAACAAGCCCGCCAACAGTCCCACCGCCGACAGCATCAGCAGCGCAGCGTCGATCGGCACGCCCTTCCGCATGAGACCGATGGCGAGCGCCGCCATCACCGCCGCGGCCGGAGCACAGGGCGCGGTGATGAGCCGTTTCGTGCCGCCCATGGCCGCCGCGACCAGCCCGAGCGCGGTGGAGCCGAGGATACCTGCCAGCGCCCCGTAGGCCGCATAGCTGCCGCCCAGGGGCGTGTAAATCGTCACCCCGAAAGCGATCGCCGACGGCAGCGCCACCAGCATCGCCGCCAGACCGCCCCAGAAATCGCCTCCCAAACCGCCGTGGCTGGAATGTGTCGCGAGTCTGTCCGGCTCTGACTTGAGTTCGGTCACGCTGTCACTCTGCACGATTTTCGCCGGTGTGCCGAGAGTTCGATACGAGTCGACGAAGGCAGGCCAATTTCGCCCTCGGCGCCCCGAGCGCCGGCCGTGGCGGGCCGCACTAGACTGAGGTGGTGAAGGCCGCGCGGACGGGGCCGAACGCGTTCACCCTGGAGTTCGAGAGCGAGGACGAGCTCCGCGAGGAGCATCGCGCGAACCTCTCGCAGGGCGGGCTCCGGCTGCCCGTCGCGGACCGGCCCGCGCTGTTCTCGCCCGCGGAATTGACGCTCCGCGGCCCCACCGGCCGCGAGGCGCACGTGAAGGGCACGGTCGTCGCCCCGCTCCCGGACGGGGTGGCGCTGTCGTTCGAGGGGGACGCGGACGCACTCCTCGCGGCCCTGCTCGCCGCGCCCGCCGGCCGGGAATCTCCGGGGAGGGACGTCAGCGACTGGGACCGGCTGCGCGGGATGTCGCGGACCGAGAAGCTCCTGTACGCGCCGCGGGCCGACCGCAACGAACGCCTCGTCCTCGTGCAGGACCCCGACCCGCAGGTCCTCTACGCGCTCCTGAAGAACCCGCGCCTCACGGTGGACGAGGTCGTCCGGGTCGCAAAGTCGGCGTACCTCACGTACCAGACCGCGGAGCTGATCCTGAAGACGACACAGTGGGCGGCGAACGTCGAGATCCGGACTGCCCTCGTCCACAACCCGAAGACCCCGCCGACCTTCGCGCTCCGCATCCTCCCGACGCTGCCGGAAGCCGAGCTCAAGGTGATCGCGCGCGGCGCGGCGACGAGCATGGCCCTCAAGCAGGCCGCGCTGAAGCGGCTGCAGGGCGGCGTCTGAGCGAGATGGCGGACAGCGCGGACAATGTCGACATCGCCATCATCGGGGCCGGCGTCATCGGCTGCAGCGTGGCATTTCACCTCGCGCGGCTCGGGTGTCGGAACGTCCTCCTCATCGACAAGGAGCCGCTGCCGGGGAGCGGCTCGAC
>JADGPN010000478.1 GCA_017882465.1 Solirubrobacteraceae bacterium | reverse complement strand
GGTGAACTCCACGCGGTCACGGGTGGGTGACGCGAGGATCGACGCTGCTCCAGCGTCGATCGAACGTCCACACTGCGTCGGCGTCGATCAGGGCGGCCACGACCAGCGCGATCGCGTCGGGAAGGCTGAGGGCTCGGTGGCGAGCCCTCAGGGCCGCCGCGTCGTCGGCGATGGTGGCCGTGACAGGAACGGTTTCGCAGCCGTCGACGAAGTCCTTCGCTGCCGCCAGCGCCGCGCCTCCGGCTCCGGAGGGTCCAACCAGGATCTCCGCGCGCGTGGTGGCAGCGAGCACCAGCTCGGTGTCCGTCAGGGCGGCGAGAGCCGTCGACGCGGCGCGGTGATGTGCGTCATCGGCGGCGAGGGCAGCGATGCCCACGCTCGCGTCGAGGACGATCAGCTGCGCCACCCGGCACGAACCTCATCGAGGTAGCCGGGCGGGTAGGTCGAGCTGTCGAGCGTCCCGATTGCGGCAAGCAGCCGGGCGCGTCGCTGCGCACGCTCAGCTTGTCCGGGCGGTGCGCCGAGCAGCTGGTGTCGTATCGCCGTGCGGATCAACTCCGCCTCGCTGGTCCCGCGCTCCTTCGCCGCGAGCTTGAGTTCTTGGTGGAGCTCGTCAGGCAGGTAGATCGTCGTCTTGACCACGACCACACAGTACCACACGTCATGTATGGCAGTTTCGCCGACCGGGCGAAACTCTCGCGATCCCGACCCGGACCCAGCAGTTCGGTGGTGGCGGGCTTCGAGTGGCCGAGGAAGTCGCGGACGAAGACGGCGTCGGAGGTGCGGGCAATGAGGCTGCCCGCGGCGTGCCTGAGGCCGTGCAGCCTGACAGGGCGCAGGCCGGCGGCCTGGCAGCCGCGCTTGTAGCGGCGTCGTAGCGCGGAGGGATCGAGGCGGCGACCGAAGCGATTGCGAGCACGTAATCGTCGAGTCCGGTGAACCCGTCGCGGTCGGCGAGTCGCGCGGCCGGGGCGGGGAGCGGCACCAATCGGTGGCGGCGTCCCTTGGGGAGCGTTTCCTGGCCGGCGCAGAGGCCACGGCGGACAGCAGCAGCCGGTCCTGGAGGTCGACGTCCGCCCAGCGGAGCGTCAGCACCTCGCCTAGCGCCGCAGGCCGGTCTAGAACAGGAGCCGGAACGCCTCCGCGTCGCGGCGGTCCTCGGCACCCCGTGCCGCGATCTCGGCTGGGTCGCGTGAGGGCTTGTCCGCACGCTGGCGTCCCTGTTCGCAGCAGCGCGCGAGTGCCTCGACCTCTTCGACTTCGTAGTAGTCGAGTGCTGCCGGCGGGTCCTCGCGGCGCTTGTCGGTCCGGGCGATCGGATTCACCGGCAGCGCGTAGGTGTCCGCGCGGCAAGCGTAGGTGAACATCGCGGCCAGCACCTGGCGATGCTTGTTCACGTTCCGCGGCTTCAATCCCTCCCGGTCGAGCGAGCGCAGGAACCCACTTACCTCCGCGGTCGTTACCTCGGCGGCGGGTCGGTCTCCGAACGCGCCGATGATCCGCCCAGTGCTCACGCGCGGTCCGCGGCCGTAGGACCGGCCGGGCTCGCCGCAGGAGGAACGCGCAATCGGTGATCGTCGAGGGCTTCGCGCCGCGGACTTCCTCCAGCCAGCACAGTCACTCTGCGCCGAGCTCGCGGACGGTGACCTTGCGCTCGGCCGCCTCCTTGCGGGCTCGCTGCTCGCTGACCAGCTCGCGCGCATGAGCTTCCATCGCCGCCACCGCCGCGACGTTGGCCGAGCGCTCGTCAAGCCAGCCCTCCGGACATCGGCCGCGGCGCTTGCGCCAGCCACCGCTCCCGTCAGCCTCAAGCCACGCCAGCCCGAGCCGGCGCCGCTTCAGCCGCCACGCCTCGCCGGCGCCCGCGCGGTAGCCACTGCGCATCCCAGTACATCCGATCGACCGCTCCCGCAGGGACCCGGATAACCAGGCTGCTCTGCTGCACCGAAGGCGCACCCGCCACGAGCACCAGAGTACCGCTCAGAATGGACGTCAAAAGGATTGGGGCATCAATTGGGCATCACGCAGAATTGGGCATCAGATTGGGCATCAAACGGCCCTAAAGGATCCGTAATAACAGGGGATCTGCCGCTCGGATCGTCAATAACCATGGGCTTGCACACCTTCCCCAGCTGCTTTGCAAGCAGGAGGTCGCCGGTTCGATCCCGGCTGGCTCCATGACAGGAATGCCCTGGTAATGAGTGGTTCTTGTCTTCGTTTGATGGTCCTCAACGCTCTGTCTGACCGATTGGGCATCAAACGCGCCGTCTGCCGCCCCACCGAGGGGCGAACGCGCTCCTCCGAATCTTTGGAAAAGTTTCGGAAGGCACTACAATTGGACCATGTTGCCAAGGACGTCCACTTCTCGCGACGGCTGCAGATGCACAGTTGTTCGTCGATCGCGCAGAAGAGTTGGCCCAGCTCGAGCGCAGCGTGGGTCGCGGGTTCAACGTTGCTCTCCACGGTGAGCGGGGCGTCGGGAAATCATCGCTCCTGCACCAGCTCGAGCTCCGGCAGCGTGAGTCCCGTCGGGTGGCCTACGTCGAAGCAACCGGAGTCGACGATCTCCCAGACTTGGTCGATCGTGTTCGCACTGCCGTCCGAGGCCCGACAGTAGCCTTCCAAGACGCCATCCAGCAAGCCACCAACATGCCTCCAGCGGCCAATGTGCTCGCGCACCCCGGAGTCGCGTCGAGCCTGCTAACGGATCAGGTACGGAGCCTGAGGAATGCGGATCCGACGCTGGTCCTGGTCGACGCGTCGGGCTCCTCGGAGGCAGCCTATGGTCTGTTCGGACGGCTGCGGGACGAGCTCTGGCAACTTGACCACCGCTGGGTCGTCGCGGTCGACGAGCTGGATTGGCCTCATCTGCAGCGGCCTCCGGCAGACGCGTTCTTCGACATCACGTTCTACCTCCGCCCTCTGGAGGAGGCGGAGCTGGTGAAGCTCCTGGTGCGCCGCGACCCAGGTCTGAACAAGCTCGCGTTGGCCCAGATCGCGCAGCGCAGCGAGGGGAATCCCCGGCGCGCGCTCGAGATGGCGCGGCTGGCGCTCGTGGAGGACCGGCCAATCGATGAGATCTTCAATGCGCGTGGCATGCGTGAGCTGGCTGCAGCTCGTATCGGCAGGCCGTCCAGCATGCTGCTCGCCGAGCTCGAGAACTCGGGAGAGCCGCTGAGCCCCTCAGATGAGGCCCTGCTGCAACGTCTCGGCTGGACTCGTGAGCGCGCCGGTCAGGTGTTCCGCGAGCTCGAAGAAGCGGGAATCGTCGACTCGACCCAGGAGCGTCAGGCGCGCGGTCGCCCGCGCAAGCTCTACTTCCCCAACCCCCGCTATCCGTCATGAGCGCCCAGTACCTGCTCGCCCTCGCTGCGCTGGATTCCTTCCGTCCGACCAGCCGGTTCGATCTGCTTTGCCGGCGATCATGTTCCATTTGACGATCTCACCGGCCAGGACCGATACGAGCAGCTGCTGATCAACCGGGTGACCGGTCCCGACGGGTTTCCCTGGTGTTCGGCGCGACGGGCAGCGGCAAGACCTCGCTGATCTCATGGGCATGTCACCACCTCCCCGAGAGCCATGTTGTCAACCCGGCACGCGACACGCTCATGGCGGGACGAAAGCTCCGGGGCGCCGCCCGCCGACGCACCCAAGCC
>JADGPN010000477.1 GCA_017882465.1 Solirubrobacteraceae bacterium | reverse complement strand
GCCTGCGCTGAGCCCGCGCGGTCCGCAGGCTCCGCCGAAAGTCCCTGCCGAGGCAAGGCCCCGAGCCCGACCGGGGCGGTTTTGAGCAGCACCGCGACTGGGAGCAGGCAGCCACGCTCGCCCTGCAGGCCCGCCACCGGCTCGGGATCGACCCCGGCCGCGGTCTGGGCCTCACAGCAGAGCAGGCCCGGCGGGTTCCCGAGCTCACTCCAGAGCTTGACCGTGGGCGAGGCCGCGGCCGGGGGTTCGGCCTATAGCCGCCGGTGTTCAGAGAAGTTTCAGAAAAAGACCGCCGTTTTGAAACCGCCGTCAGAGGGGCGCTTAGGGAGCTCTTGCCGGGGCGTTGGCTGGGAACGGGAGTGAAGAAAACGGCGGCATTGAAGGAGGGCGAGGGGCGTGGGCGGTGACTCTGATTGCATCGGGCGCCACCACCGCCCGTGGTCAGCTCAGGCGTTACCGGCGCCCTGCGGGCGAGTCGCTGGCATCGATCATCCAGATAGCCAGGCGCGGCATCCCGGCCGCTTGATCGGCTCCTGCTGGGCGGCCCAGGTCAGCTGTCGGTGTCGTCTTTGATGAGGCGCAGCTGGCGGCCGCGGGATTGGCGGGTGGGTTGGGTGAGGCTGACCCGGCCGTCGAAGATCTCCTCTTCGAGGAAGGCGTGCATGAGCTTGTGATGCGCGGTGTGGCGCAGCGCCTGGTGCTCGTGGTAGACCGCGGCGGCGTAGTCGGCGGGATCAGACGGGCGCTCCTCGGGCAGTCGACGGGCGAGGACCTGCTCGGCGGCCCAGGCGTAGACGGCGTTGGCGGCGGCTTCGACCTCAAGCATCCGGAACGGCACGTATTCGGGCGCGCGCTTTTTGGTGTAGCCGGCGCGGCGGGCGGAGCGCTCCAGGGCGCGGAACTCGCGGCGGCCCTCATACACGGTGACAACGCCGGTCTCGGGATCGAACTCGGCCTCGATCTGCTGGTCTTGGTCTTTGCGCGCGATCTCGCGCACCCACCCCGACGCGCGGTGTCTGACGATCAGCACCTCAAGCTCGGCGGCGTGCTCGCCGGCCGCGGCGACCACGGTCAATCGAGCGCCGGGCTCGGTGCTCACCCGGGCGTGCAGCACGACTGCGATTGCGCTGTGACCGCGACGGGAGGCTTGCGGGATTGTGGGGGTGCGCAGCGTGACATTCAGCCCCGTGTCGGCCTCGGCCTCCACGGGCGTGCCCGGGGGGAGTTGTTGGGGGTCGGCGAGCAGGGTGACGGTCCGCCGCTCGCCGGGATGCAGGCGCACCGGGGACTGCTTGAACCACAACACCTGCACTGGCGACGCTGGCGGCTCGGGCTGCGGTGGCTCGTCGTCGCCCGGCTCGGGGCCGTCAGCCCCGGCGTCAAGCTCGGGCTCGGGCTCGTCGACGTCGTCGTCGTCGGGGATCTCGGCTGGTGGCTTGGCGGCGGGCTGATTGCCGGGCTCAGCGCCCGTGCTGCCGGGTTGGTCAAACGCCGAGCGCAACAGATCGTTGAGCGCTTTGAGGCCGACCTGGTCGCGGGCGTTGATCGCCTTGGGAGCGCCGATGAGATGCGCGCCGGCGCGGCGTTCCTCGGCGGCGACGATCGGCTTGAGCACGCGGTCGATCGCGGCGTAGAGGGCTGTGACGAGCGGGTGATGCTCGTTCAGCCCGGAGCGATCGACGCGCACGACCAGCTCGGGCCGCGGCTTTTGCAGGGCCTGGCGCTGGCGCTGTTCGATCGCCTCGCAGTGCACCTCGCCATACAGGTGACGCCCGCCCGGACGACCCTCACAGGAGACCAGTGTCGTCTCATGCGCCGCGCGGCCTGAGCACACGACCAGCCCGCCGCGGCGCGTCGCCCGGGAGAACCCCTGAGACAGCGCCTCCGCGGAGCGGCGCACCACGATCCGTGCCGTGACGCCCGCCATCACCGCTACGTCTGAGTCAAACAGGATCGGACGCTCGGGGTCGGGCTCGGGAGCGGGGTAGGCGACCTGCTCGGGGGTGTGACCCTCGAGCTCGAGCACGACCTCCCGCGTCGGGTCTTGCAGGATGGGGCGCAGCTGCACCAGTCCCGAGACGATCGTGCGCAGCCGCCCCGGCGCCGGCAGGCGCGCGGCGACCAACGGCACCGTCACCCGCGAGCCCGAGATGGCGACCCCGAGCGCCTCGCGGTCCTCGTCGCTGGCCGCCCGGTCGATCACATGGCAGAACGCGTAGGGGTCATCGCCCGGCGCCGGGAAAAACCACGACTCCACCGTCCTGTCTGAGCGGATCCCCTCAATCCGCCCGGCGCCCTGGGCCAACCACACGTCACGCAGGCCGCGGCCGAACAGGCCGCGCTGCCCGGCCTCCGGCGGCGCCACGCCGAGCGCTCCGAGCCGCCCGTCGACGAGCGACGCGTCGACGCCCTCGCCGTCATCGGTGCACGACAGCTCATGCCGCCACGATGTGAGTGCCGGTGAGCCCAGCTCGCGCATCCGGGCCCGCCAGGCGGAGACGAGCTCGGGGTCGGGGGCCGCGAACGCCAAGACGATCCGGCCCGCCGCTCGTCCAGAGGCGGCGATCGCGGCGTCTGAGTTGGTGACCAGCTCGGGGATGATCTGCACCAGATCCACTCCGCCCTGGGCGAAGTTCTCGCGGAAATACCGGCCACGGGCGCGACCGACGCGCACCGCAGAGCTGTCAAACGCCACCGTGCTCATGCTGGCAGTGTCATCGATCACGCGGACAGAACGCCGACGCCGGGCGCGACGATCCGTCCGACCCGACCCCTACCGTGGCGGGCGTCGATGAGCGATCCCGCCCACGCCCTCACCGTCTCAAACCAAGAGCTGGCCACCGTCCGCGAGGCGATGCGAGAGCTGCACCGCCTGCTCGACCAGCTCGACGCCGGCCAGCTCGACAAGATCGTCCTGACCCAGAAAAACCAGATGCGCGCGGTACTTCTCAGCGTCGAGCGCTACAGCCAGCTTGAGCACGACCGCGACGCCGCGTAAAGCACTCAGTCGCTCGTATCGGCCTCACCGGCCGCGCCGTGCCTGGCCGGCGAGCTCGACCAGTCGGCGTCGTGGGGGTTGCGCTTCGCAAGATTTGATCGCGTGACCCGGCGAGCCGCCAATGTGACTACAATGTCGCACATGCGTCCGAGCATCGGCGTGCGAGAGCTTCGCCGCGATCTCAGCGAGTATCTGCGCCGCGTTGAGCAGGGCGAGAGCTTCGCCGTCACCTCGCGCGGGCGAGAGGTCGCGCTGCTCGCCCCGGCGTCGGGGCGAGCTGACGCGATCAGCCGGCTGGTCGCCGATCGCGATGCCGTCGCTCCCCGGGTCGACCTGCTCGAGATCGAGCCGCTGCAGCTGGGGGGCGGCCCCCCGCTCTCGGCCCTGCTCGACGACGTGCGCGCCGACCGGTAAGTGCCCGGACTGGCCTACCTTGACTCCTCGGCGATTGTCAAGCTCATCGTCGAAGAGCCCGAAAGCCACGCTCTGCGCCTAGACCTGCGCGGGCGCCCGCACCGGGTCTGCAGCGCGCTGGCGCTGGTCGAGGTCACCCTCGCAGGCGCCCGACGCACGCCAGCGCCGGCGCCGGGGCGCGTGTCGGGCATCCTCGCCGGGCTGGCGCTGGTGGCCATCGACCAGCCGGTGCTCGAGACGGCGG
>JADGPN010000476.1 GCA_017882465.1 Solirubrobacteraceae bacterium | reverse complement strand
GTCAGCGACCGCCGCCGCATCGAGGCAAAGCTGCGTGCGAGTGAGGAGCGCTTCGAGGCCGCGGTCGGGTCGATGCTCGACGCGTTCGCGATCATCTCAGCGGTCCGCGACGAGCAGGGCGAGGTCGTCGATTTTCGCTGGGAGTACGTCAACGATGCGTATTGCGAGCTGGTCGGGTTCGATCGCGGCCAGCTCATCGGTCACCGCCTCGTTGAGCTGTTGCCGGGTTTCCCGGCCAGCGAGCGCTTCGCGGTGTACCGCCGGGTGTCGGAGACCGGCGAGTCGTCCCTGACCCTTGACGTCGTCAGCCCCGAGGCGTGGGCCGGAGCGCGCGTAGCCGAACGGATGATTGACACGAGCATCGTCGCTGCGGGCGAGAATGTCGTGGTCACCGCGCGTGACGTGACCGAGCGCCATCGCCTCGAGGAGCAGCTGCGGGCGAGCGAGGAGTTGTTCCGGACGGGGGTCGGGTCACTGCTCGACGGGTTCACGATCTGCTCACCGGTGCGCGATGAAACGGGTGAGATCATCGATTTCCGCTGGGAGTACGCCAACGACGCCGCCTGCGCGCGCAATGGGCTCACGCGCGAGCAGATGCTCGGGCACCGCATCAGCGAGGTCCTTCCCGGATACACGTCCACCAACGTGTTCAAGCTCCACCGCCGGGTCGCGCAGACCGGCGAGCCGGCCCGGGTCGATGAGGTCTCCTGGCGGGGCGAGTGGGTCGCCGGCCGGCAGGTCGACCGCGCGTATGACGGGAGCGTAGTGCCGCTCGGTCCGAACATCATCGTCACCGGACGCGACGTGACCGAGGCCCGTCGCAACGAGCGGGAGCTGAGGTTGCAGGCCGAGCTCTTGGAGCTGGCGCATGATGCGGTGATCGTGCGTGATCCGGTCGAGAGCCGGGTGACGTTCTGGAACCGCGAAGCGGAGGCGATCTACGGCTACAGCCGTCAGGAAGCGCTCGGGCAGGTCACGCACGAGTTGCTCGCCACTGTTTTCCCCGACTCCAGGGAATCGGTCGATGATGCTCTGGCCCGGGACGGCCAATGGGGCGGCGAGCTGCGCCACACCCGTAAGGACGGGACAGTGATTGTCGTCTCAAGCCGCCAGGCGCTGCAGCGCTCTGAGGATGGGCGGCCGATCGCGATCATCGAGCTGAACTCCGACATCACTGATCGCAAGCGAGCCGAGCGGGACCTGGCGGGCATGCGTGACCTTCTCGAGCGCACGCAGGAGATCAGCAAGACCGGCGGGTGGGAGTTCGACGTCGCGACCGGCCGGGTCACTTGGACGGACGAGGTGTATCGCATCTACGGCGTTGAGCGCACGGCCGATCCGATCGACGTCACCTCTGCTGTCGCGGCATACGACGCCGAGAGCGCGCCGGTGATCGAGGCTGCGTTCAAGCGGCTGGTGGAAGAAGGGGCGCCCTACGATCTCGAGCTAGGCCTGATCCGCGCCGACGGGCGGCGGATCTGGGTGCACACAAGCGGCAGATCGATGCTCGACGAAGGACGCGGCGCGCGCGTGGGCGGCAACATCGTCGACATCACCGACCGTCGCGAGGCCGAGGATCAGATCAGGGCGCTGAACGCCGAACTGGAGCAGCGGGTCGCCGCGCGTACCGAACAGCTGGTGCGGGTCAACCGGGAGCTTGAGACGTTCGCGTACTCGGTCTCGCATGATCTGCGCGCGCCGCTGCGCGCGGTGAACGGGTTCAGCCAGGCGCTGCTTGAGGACTACGCGGAGAAGCTCGGTGACGACGGCCGCCACGATCTGGAGCGGGTCCGCGCCGCCGCGCTACGGATGGGCAAGCTGATCGACGCGGTCCTGGAGCTCTCGCGCCTGTCCCGGCGGCGGCTCGTGCGCGGGCCGGTCGATCTGACCGTCTTGGCGAGCGAGATCGTCGCCGAACTGCGAACCGATGAGCCGGACCGCCGGGTCGAGGTCGAGATCCAGGATGGTCTGCTTGCGGACGCCGATCCCGATCTGGTGCGGATCGTGCTGGCGAACCTGCTCGCTAACGCGTTCAAGTTCACCGCCAAGACAGAAGGCGCGCGGATCCGGTTCGGCGCGGTCAAGCAGGACGCTGTCCCGGTGTATTTCGTGGCCGATAACGGCGCCGGGTTTGACTTGGCCCACGCCAAGCGGCTGTTTCTCCCGTTCCACCGCCTGCATCGCGACAATGAGTTTCCCGGCGAGGGGATCGGGCTGGCGACCGTCATGCGCGCGGTGCGCAAACACAACGGCGAGATCTGGGCCGAGAGCGCGGTCAATCAAGGCGCGAGCTTTCATTTCACCCTGACCGCAGGCGCGAGCCCGCCGGCGTCGGCCGCGACCGGCGAGGACGTGATCCCGGCGTGGCAGCCGGCAGAAAGAGACAACGACCATGGTCAATGAGCTGTCGACGGTGCTGCTGGTCGAGGACAACAGCGATGATGAGGAGCTCACGATCCGTTCATTCAAACGAGCGAACCTCGCCAACCCGGTAGAGGTCGCCCGCGACGGCCAGGAGGCACTGGACTACCTGTTCGGGACCGAATCCCAAGCAGCCAGGCCCCCGCCCGGGCTGGTGGTGCTCGACCTCAAGCTCCCCCGCGTCGACGGGCTCGAAGTCCTCCAACAGATCCGCGCCGATCCGCGGACCCGGCTGGTGCCTGTCGTGATCCTGACCAGCTCAAGCGAAGAGCGCGACGTGATCAACGGATATGACCTCGGCGCCAACAGCTTCGTTGGCAAACCCATCGATTTCACGGAGTTCGCGCACGTCGTCGCGCAACTCGGCATCTACTGGCTGATGATCAACCGGCCAGCCCCACACGCAGATAACGCCACGAAGACAACTGGCGAACCCGCAAGCCCGCCAGCGGGCCGGGAAACATAGCGACGAGGCACCACATCGCCCGAATGCTCTGGTGACCGCCCTAAACGGCAGTGCCGGTATCGCTCATCTCAGAAGCCCGTCGATCCGCAGCGCCGCGACGCTTGCATCGCCGGGGGGGAGCAACAGTCTCGGTCCAGATGGTGACTCCGATTGCCCGGTGTGCGATCCGCCGCCGACCAGCAAGTGGCGCGACAGGCCGGAGCAGAACTCGTGGTTGACCTCGACCAGAGCGCTGCTTGTGAGGAGCCGCAGCACACGGGCTGACGCGCATGCGGACTCCTGCATTCATCGCAGGCCGAGCATCTCGCCCGCCACCGCCGACTGCACTGCGCGGCAAGGGTGCGCGGCGACCGCGACCGCTCTACGGCCGAGCTCGAAGCGTCCGCTGCTAGCCAGGCGCTCGGACGTTGCAAGCAGCAGAGCGGCAGCCGCGCCGTCGGCGGTCGCGCTGCCGGTTGCGGACAGACGCAGCCACGACGCGCCGCTGCTCGCATACCCGCGCGGACACGAAGGCAGGGCGGGTCAGCGGCGGAGGCGAGAGACCCGAGATTCGCCAGCAGCGAGGCTCGGCGCCGCGTCGACCATCCGCCGCCGCAACCGAGCGGCCCGAAGGCCCTGGTTTCCCGAGAATGCGGGGTACACGCCAACCTCCGCCGCAGGCCCGATCCGCGGCCCCGCTTTCATGCCCCGGGAGGTCTCTCGGCCACATCCGGCCGGGCCCTGCTTCTCGCCAACAGCAGGGCAGTGCGGATCGCTAGCTGGGATCCGTTTCC
>JADGPN010000475.1 GCA_017882465.1 Solirubrobacteraceae bacterium | reverse complement strand
GCTGGATATCGCTACGGGAGCCCGATTGGAGCGGATGTTGGCCCGGCCGGAGCTGCGGGCACCGTTGGTGGTGCTCGACTTGCGCAAGCTGACGTTCATGGACTCCTGTGGTGCGCGCGTCATCGCCGACGCCAGCACCGGCGCCCAGTGCGCGGGCCCGCGCCTGGTTCTCGTCGGCGGCCCCCCGCAGGTACAACGGCTGCTCGCCCTGACGGGCGTGGCCGACGCGGTCGGAATCGTCGAGCTGGCTGGCAGCGAGCCGGCGATTGGAGCCCTGGTGCAGCTCGCGCGCGCGGATGAGGCACATTACTGAGGCTCGATCGGGGGGTCTGAGCTGACGGTGGCGATCTCAGCCGCGATGGTCGAGCTGTATGCGGCGTTCTATGACCATGACCGCTACGACCGCGACCACCTATATCAACGACAAGATCGTGGTCTGTGTCCTCGAGAACATCCTCACCGCCGACGAGGACGTCCTGGCGGCTGACGGCGCGCAGGGTGCGGTTATCGACGGTCGCGTCGCGATTTCAGTCCGCGGCCGAGGCGCTCGGCCCGAGGAACGACTTCAGAACGGTCCGCTCCGCTGCGCACGGCGCCGTCAACTCGCGAACGACCCGCCGGAGATGATCCGAGCGGCCGTGATCAGCGGGCTCGATCACGCCGATTGCGGCGGTGCGCACGCCACCCTTGGCGTTTCGCATTGGGGGCTACGCGGACACCCGCACCAGCACGGGCAGGGTTCCGCCGCGGACCGGGTTGCGTCTCTTTGCCGCTGTAAATTCGTTCGCGGTTTAGGTTCCCGGAGTGAGTTTAGAGTCGCGGGGGTGGTGGTGTTCGTCTCCTTATTGTCTGGCGCGTAGGCGCTTGGGATTGGGGGGTCATATCGGTTGCGGGTGTTCGTCGCAGGGGCTTAGACGGGCTCACAGCGCGCCGATGTGCAATGCGACGGTTGCTGGTTGGGTTGTTTGGTTGGGTGAGGGCTCAGGCGGCGGTCACTTCCTCGTCGAGGGTGTCGGGGTCGGCTTGCTGGTACTTGATGCGGTAGAGGTGTTGGCGGTCGACGTCGGTGAAGGTGGCGCCGTTGCTGGCGTGGCTGAAGAACAGATCGAGCACCGCCCACACGAGTGACAGGCAGCTGGTCTCGCCTGGGAACCGGCCCATTACCTTCGTGCGCCGGCGGACCTCGCCGAGCGAGCGCTCGAGCAGGTTCGTTGAGCGCCACCGTTCTCGGTGGCGCAACGGGTAGCGCAGGTGCACGACCAGGGCGTCGAGGTCGTCGGCCAGGCAGCGCGCGGCCGAGTCGTAACCGGCGTGCTCGAGTTCTGAGATCAGGACCTTGAGACGGAGCTTTGCGTCCTTGACCGAGGTCGCGTCGGTGAGTGCGGCCCAGTAGTTAAACCGGATTCGGTCTTGCTCTGACTTGGGGAGCTTCGCCAGCAGGTTTCGCAAGCGGTGCACGGCGCAGTGCTGGCGATCGGCGCGCGGCCAGATCTCCTCGATCGCTGAGGGCAGCCCGGCCGCGCCGTCGGCAACGACCAGCCTGGGTGCCGGGAGTCCGCGAGCGATGAGGTCACGGCCGAGCTCCAGCCAGTCCTCCTTGGTCTCGCGCATCCCCAACTTGACCGAAACCAGCGCTCGCTCGCCGTTCTCGGTGATTCCCCAGGCGCAGATCACGCCCTCTTTCGGGCCGCTGGGGCGGACCGGCAGGTAGATCGCATCGAGGAACAGCACGACCAGGTTGACGTCATACAGCGAGCGGCGACAGAACGCCTCGAACCGTTCGCCAAGCTCCGCACAGACCCTGGACACGGTCGACTTTGACGTCTTCCCGAGCCCGGCCTCCTCACACAACGACTCGACGTCGCGCATCGAGAGCCCGCGGACGAACCCGCCGATGATCAGCGCCTTGAGCGGGTCGGTCCGCAAAAGCCGCTTGCAATGCCACTTCGAAAAACAGCTTCGAAACGAACGGCTGTGCTGTCTCCCGTGCTTGGGGGATCTCGATCCGCAGCTCACCCTCGGCCGTCTGCAAGCGCCGGGGCCGAAACCCGTTGCGCATGCCCGAGTCGTAGTTCTTCAAGCCGCGCTGGCGTTCCGGCCGGCGCTCGTACCGAGCGCGACCCAACCAGGTATCGAACTCCTCCTCGACCGCTCGCTGGATGATTAACCGGGCCCCGAGCCGGGCGAGCTCGGACAGCATCTTCTGCGGATCATCGACCATCCCCTTCCCCAAAAGCTTGTCGATGCTCGCTTGTATCTCCGCCGATGGCGGTACGGTGCGTCTCACCGCGTAGGCCTCCTTCATCGTCCTGCAGGACTTGAGGGAACCTACGCCGTCGCTCTGACAGCACGGGACACGTATTCACAGCAGTTCTGAGACGCGACCCCCGCAAGGCGCCAGACGCTGCTTTGCGGTCAGCGCGCAACTCGGCTGCGCCCTCGACGACGACGCGGCCGCGGTTCCAGAGCCTCACAATCCGCGGAGTTGAGGCCGGTGCCGCTCGACTGCAGACCAGGAGCAGCCCGATCCTCCCGTTTGGCGACCCCGGGGGGAAGTCCCGCGCACACGCCCGGACCTTCGCGGTGCCGGGCTAGGGCGCACCATGGCGAATGGTCCCCAGTGCGCTCTCCCTCGCCTACGCTCTGGCGCGCACAGCGGACCACCTGCCAGCGCCTCCGCCGGAGCAGCACGTCCGGCTGGGACGTCACGGTCCCACAGCTGCGGAGGATGTGCCCGATCAGTGGCCATCGGTCGCATGGCGAATGAGATGAGGCTGACTCCGGATAGAGTCGTCCGGTTCACCAAGACGAAAGGAGAGCAATGGCCGTTGGCGTCATCATTGACTGCAAGGGCGCGACGCTGGATCAGTACGACCAGGTGCTGGCGAAGATGGGGCGCACGCCTCGCGGCCGCGGGGCCCGGGCAGCCTGTTCCACTGGGTCACTGCGACCGAAGACGGGATTCGGGTTACCGACGTGTGCAGACGCGCGAGGAGTTTGAGACGTTCGCCGCGGAGCAGATCGGTCCGCTGAGCGCGGAGGCCGGGTTCCCGGCACCGCCGGAGATCACGTATCACGATGTCCACAACTATGACTCCGCCGACGGCCTGGCCTGACCCCTGAGATTGGCGTGCGAGGTGCGCAGACGAGCGTCGAGCTCTTCGGCGTGCGCGACCGCATCGAGGGAACTCGGTGCGCTGAACCTCGATCGCAGCGGCCACGCCGTGCTCCTCACACCGTCGATGTCGACGACGGCACGCCCATCGTCAAGAGTCGACTCGCGGCCGGCGTCGGCGGACAGCACAGGTGGGGAACTCAATCAGCGTCGAGGGCGCAACCACGCTCGGGCCACAGCCAGGGCTGCCCTCTGGCTCGGGGTCGCTTCTGCAAAGAGCCCAACGCGGACGCGACGCCAGCGGTGCTGAACGGCCGGTCTTGGCGCCCCAAGAGCGGCTCTCTCGGCAGCCCTCCTTCGCCTCGCGGGGCGCCTCCTTCGCAGCGCGGCGGCCAGGCCCGGTTGGCGCGGAAGGCAGGACTTCGTCTCAGATCGCATCCCCACCGAACGCGACCGTCGACGGGCCCGAACTAGACCACGCCCAGCGCAGACGCGGCGACCCGCGTCGCACATAGCGCGTCATGCCGCTACCACCGTCATAACACCCCTAATGCCGAG
>JADGPN010000474.1 GCA_017882465.1 Solirubrobacteraceae bacterium | reverse complement strand
ATCCGACCCCGCTGCTCGCGCTGCAGCCGCTGGCCGCGGCGATCGACGAGGCGCTCGACACGTTCGGCGCCGAGCTCGGCGCCGGCGGCGGCGCGCCGGTCGTCGGACCGGCTCCCGGGCCGCCGCACCGCGGCGCCGTGCCACCGCTGCGGGAGCTCTACGCGCGGCTCGAGTCGGGTGACGGCTCGGGCGGCGCCGCCCGACGAGCTGCTCCTGGTGCGGCTGGACGAGATGGTCGCCGCCACCAACGCGGCCGCGGGGCGGCTCGGGCTGCGGAGCGTCAGCTCGTCGTCGTAGCCAGCTTGGAGCGCTCCCGCTCCGGCGCCACCCGGACGACGTCCCAGGCCAGGCCGAGTCGCTGCATCGTCAGGATCAGCCATCCCGACGGGTCGAGCTCGTACCAGCGCAGGCCATGGAAAGCGGAGCGCGGGAAGGCGTGATGGTTGTGGTGCCAAGCCTCGCCGAGCGACGGCAGCGCGAGCCAGGCCACGTTGGTCGACTGGTCGTCGGTGTCAAACCGCCGACGACCGTAGAAATGGCAGATCGAGTTGATCGACCAGGTGACGTGGTGGACCAGGAAGATCCGGACCAGCCCGGCCCACACCAGCGCCTCGAGCCCGGTCACCAGTGAGCCGCCCCAGGCCCAGCCGGCCAGGAACGGGACCAGCAGCGTCGCCAGCACGATCACCGGGAAGCGGCGGTGGATCTTGCGCATGTTCGGATCCTCGAGCAGATCCGGGCAGTAGCGGCGCTTCTCGGCCTGGCCGTTGGTCTCCCACAGCCAGCCGACGTGCGCGTACCACAGCCCACTCATCATCCCGAGGAACCCTCCGCTCCGGCCGACGTGGGGTGAGTGGGGATCGCCCTCCTGGTCGGGGAACGTGTGGTGCTTGCGGTGGTCGGCGACCCAGTCGAGCACCGGGCCCTCCACGGCGGCCGAGCCCATGATCGCCAGCGCGTAGCGGAGCGGGCGGTAGGTCTCGAAGGCGCGATGGGTCAGCAGCCGGTGATAGCCGACCGTGATCCCCAGTCCGGTCACGGCGTAGCAGACGGCGAAAATCACGAGATCCCACGCGTGCAGCGCGTGGCCCCAGGCGAGGAAGACCGCCGCGATCACCGCCAGGAACGGAATCACGACGCCGGCGATGTTCACGTTGCGCTCAGTTCTCGTCATGCACACTGAGACTAGGCATCGTCGCCACAACTTTCTTGCCATGATGCGCGGAAGTCTGGTCAGATTTTATGATGAGTGAACAAGAAATCCCTCTCGAACGCTCGTGGCAGTCGCTGCCCCGTGAGCTCGGCCCGCTGCTCGAGCCGGCGCTGGGGCCGATCGCCGAAGAGATCGTGCGCACGATCGGCGCCTCGATCCCCGCCTACCGGCGCCCGATGCGCGGCGCGTTCGGCCGTGGCGTGAACGCCGCGATCGAGCAGGCGCTGCGGCAGTTCCTCGACCAGATGGGACGTCCCGCTCCGGCGCAGCGTCCTGGCCGCGAGGTGTATCTCGCCGTTGGACGCGGAGAGCTCCGCTCCGGGCGCACGCTCGACGCGCTCCAGAACGCGTACCGGATCGGCGCGCGCATCGCCTGGCGCCGGATGGCGGCGGCGGCGCGGGAGGCCGGGGTCGACGGTCCCACGCAGGCGCTTCTGGCCGAGGCCATCTTCGCCTACATCGACGAGCTCTCGGCGGAATCGGTCGAGGGATACGCGCGCGAGCAGGCCGCCGACGCCGGCGAGCGCGAACGACGCCACCGGCGCCTGATCGTCGCGGTCCTCGCTCCGGGCACCCCCCGGGAAGAGCTCGAGCGGCTCGCCGACGGCGCCGACTGGCCGCTGCCCGGCACCCTGGCCGTCCTGGTCTGCACGCACCGCAACCCCGGGAGGCTGGCGGCGATCATCGGCGACGGCGCCATCGCCGCCCGGATCGAGGACAAGGTCGTGGCGCTCGTGCCCGACCCCGACGCGCCCGGGCGCCGCGGGCGTATCGCCAGAGCGCTCGGCGCGCGCGCAGCGGCCCTGGGGCCGGCGGTCCCGATCGAGCGTGCGCCCACGAGCCACGAGCGGGCGGCCCGCTGCAGCGAGCTGCAATCGGTTGGTGTGATCCCGGAGGCGGGCCTCGCCGACAGCGAGGAGCACCTGGCTGCGCTGGTCGTCCACTCCGATCCGGCGGCCCTGCGCGACCTGGCCGAGCGCCGCCTGGAACCGCTGCGCGGCCTGACCCGCGTCCAACAGACCCGGCTGCGCACGACGCTCGCCGCGTGGCTGCGGCACCAGGGGAGCATCTCCGAGACCGCCGCCGACCTGGTGGTCCACCCGCAGACGGTGCGCTACCGGATCGCCCGGCTGCGGGAGCTGTTCGGTTCCCAGCTCGACGATCCCGATGCCCGCTTCGAGCTCGGACTCGCGCTGCAGCAGGCCCCCGGCGAGGGCTGAGCCGGCCGCTCCCTGCCGCCGACGCACTCCGCGACGGCGACCCCCCGGATGTCTGTGATCGGCCGTCCGTGCCTGGCGCGGCGCTCCCACGTGCTTAACTGTGACCGTTCATGGCGACGACCACTCGGCTTGACACCGTGCCCTCATTTGCGGTCGAGGAGGCTCCTGCCTATGCGACGCGCGAGCCGCGGCTGCGCGGTGCCGAGATCGCCTCGATCGGCATAAGCCGGCCGGCCAACGTGGTCCACAACGCGGCCATCGGCTCCCGCCTCGGGGTCAGCGACCAGTGGATCGAGCGCCGTACCGGAATTCGCAGCCGCCGCCACGCCGAGGCGCACGAGCGGCTCGACGAGCACGCCACGACCGCGGCCAGGGACGCCCTCGAGCGTGCCGCGGTCGAGCCCTCCGAGATCGACCTCGTGCTGGTGGCCACCACGACCTCGGATGAACTGCTGCCCAACACAGCGCCGCTCGTCGCCCACGCGCTCGGCGCGGACCGCGCCGGAGCCTTCGACGTCGGGGCCGCCTGCACCGGCTTCCTGTCCGGGTTGGCGATCGGGTGCGCCCAGATCGAGTCCGGCCGTGCACGCTGCGTTGTGGTCATCGGCGCCGACTTCATGTCCCGGATCACCGATCCCGACGATCGTGCGACTGCGGTCGTGTTCGCCGATGGCGCCGGCGCCGCCGTGCTGAGGGCCACCGAGGAGCCCAGCCGGATCGGCCCGATCGTGCTCGGCTCGGATGGCTCGGGGGCCGACTACATCTTCGTCGAGCGCGCCGAGGCGCTGATCCGGATGCGTGGGCACGAGACCTTCCGCGAGGCGGTGGACAGGCTGGCCGAGGGCACGGTGCGCGCCGCTGCGGCTGCCGGCGTCGAGCTCGCCGAGATCGACCACTTCGTCTATCACCAGGCCAACTCGCGGATCCTGCGAGCGGTCGGAGAGCGCCTCGATCTCCCCACCGACCGGGTCGTGGACTGCCTCGGCGATCATGGCAACACGTCCGCGGCGACGCTGCCGCTGGCGCTCGCGTTCGCCGAACGGGATGCCGGCCTGCGGGCGGGCGACCGGGTGCTGATCGGCGCCTTCGGCGCCGGCTTCACGTGGGGTGCCGTCGTGCTCGAATGGGGGCGGCCATGAGCCTGGCCCTGGCCCCGCGCCGCGAGGAGCTCGACTTGTCGCCACTGGAGCGGCTGCAAACGCTGTGCGACCACGGGTCACTGCAGCTGATCCGCTTCGGCG
>JADGPN010000473.1 GCA_017882465.1 Solirubrobacteraceae bacterium | reverse complement strand
GGTGAGCGAGACCCCGGTCCTCCCGCTGGTGCAGCCGGTGTACGGCCGCCACGCGGAGTTCGCCGCGCTGTGGGAGGCGTGGGAGGCGGCGCGCTCGGGACGGGGCTCGTGCGTCTTCCTCCAGGGCGCCCCGGGCATCGGCAAGAGCGCGCTCGCGGGCAAGCTCGCCAACCAGGTGCACGTGTCGGGCGGCGCGGTCTGCCTGGTCCGGTGCTTCCGGAGCGAGAAGGCGGTGCCCTTCGCGCCCATCTCAGCCCTGGTCCGCCAACTCTCCCGCCTACCGGGGTTCGTCGCGGTCAATCCGCTGTGGATCGGGGAGCTGAGCCGCCTGGTGCCGGAGCTGCGGGAGCGCTTCCCGCAGGCGCCACAGCCGATGGCGATCGACGACTCCGCGCGGTACCGCCTCTGCGACGCCGCGCTGCGGGCCGCCGAGTGTGTGGCCGACGAGCTACCGCTCCTCCTGGTGGTGGACGACCTGCAGGACGCCGACGAGGCGACGCTGGCGCTGCTGCACTACTTCGGGCGGCAGGTCGGGGCGCAGCCGACGGTGCTCCTTGGTGTCCATCGCGCCCCGTCGGGGAACGTGGACTTCGACCGCGCGTTCGTGGAGACGGCGCGCACGGCGGGCTTCGCGCGATTCCTGGGGCTGGGCGCGTTGGCGGGAGAGGAAATCGGGCGGATCGTTCAGCAGGTCTTCGGCCGGCGGGGTCTGGAGGCGCCGGCGGCGCTCCTGACGCGGCTTTCGGCGGCGGCCGGGGGAAATCCGCTGCAGGCGATCGAGCTCGCCCTAGCCATCCCGGCGCAGGAGGGGCGGGCCGACGCGCTGTGGCTCGACGGCGTGGAACGCGCGGCGGGCACCGAGGGCGCCGCTTTCGAGCAGACCGTCGCGGAGCGCCTTGGCCAGCTGACGGAGCCAGCGCGGCAGGTCGCGAGTGTGCTGGCGCTCGCGGGGAGGCCACTTACCGACTACGACCTGGCGACGATCACCCGCCTCTCGACGTCGTCCTTGGCATCAGCCCTACTCACCCTGGAGGCCGCGCACTTCGTGCGGCGGAGCGGGCCGGCGCTCGCTTTTGCGCACGAGCGGTACCGCCTTCGTGCGGAGGGGCTGGTCGGGCTGGAGGACCGCCGGGCGATCCACGGGGCGATGGCGCACTTCTTCGCCCGGTCGGCGGCGGGGAATCCCGCGGCGCGCTACGAGGTGGCGATCCACTATGCCGGGGCGGGACGGGCCAAAGAGGCGCGGACGCACGCCCTGGCGGCGGCCCGGTATGCGGCGTCGGTGGGCGCGGTGCGGGAGCGCTCGGCGGCGCTGGAGCTGGCGCGGTCGGTGAGCGCGGCGTACGACGGGCGGCTCGCGGCGGACCTGGGCGCTTGCTGGCTCGACCTCAAGGAGTTCGAGCGGCTCGACGCCCTGTGTGCCGAGGCGCTCGGCCGGAGCGACCTCGACCGCGACCTGCGGGACGAGTTCCGCTACCTCGGCATCGCCGCCGACCATCACGCCGGCCGCACACCCCTCCTCGTCGTGCAGGCAGCGCTCGAGTCGCTACTGGCGAAGACCGGGCCGCAGTTCACGCGGGACCTGGACGCGCGCAACCTGCTGATGCGCACGGCGGACAAGACCGGGGATCACCGGGTGGTGAAGCGGATCGCTCGCGAGCTGCGGCGACGTGCGGCGCCATCGGGGGGCCGGTCGCCCTCGGCGCACTCGCTGTTCGCCAGCGCATACGTCATCGCGAAGTACTACTGGCCGGAGCGCGCGCTGCCGCTGCTGGAGGAGGCATCTCGCCTGGCGCAGGAGGAGCAGAACTGGGAGCTGGAGCATCTGTGCCAGGACGGGATCGGCAATGTGCTGATGTTGCTAGGGAGATACGATGAGGCGATTGCACAGCATCACTGCGGCCTTGCGCTGGCGCGGAAGACCCTCAACCCGCTGGCTGAAGCGGTAACCCTCAACAACATCGCCAACGTCGAAATGGCCAAGGGTTCGTTCGACCGATCAGCCGCAGTGATGCGAGAATCAGCGAAGATTGACGCGCACTACCCGCGATGGCCCCTTCGCCTCATCCGATTCTACAACCGCGGCATACTCCAATTGTTGACCGGCGAGTTAGGTGCGGCCCGAGCCGACCTCCAGTTCTCCCTCGAGGAGGCCCTCAACATCAATCTCTGGTCGACCGCGCTCTTTGCCTGCAGTGCCCTTGGGCTGTGCGCTGTGCGCCAAGGCGACTTCTCGGCCCTCGCTCGTCGGCGACAGCAGGCAGAGCAGCTCGCTGGCCCGCGGTTAGGCGCGACCTCCGAGCGATGGACCGTTGAGGCGATCCTCGCTTGGGATACCGCCGTGAACAGAGGCGACCCGCCGCGGGCGGTCGCGACCGCTGAGCGGGCCGCGCGCGAACTCAAGCGTCGCGACATCGACCAGTGGCTGCGGCTTGAACTCGAGGTGATAAGGCTGAAGGAGCACGTGCGCGGACAGCGCGAAGAGGAACAGCGCAGACGATTGGCGGTGGACGCGAGACGCTACAACGCCCGGGCCATCGAGCGGGAGGCTAACGCTCGACCCGAACCGGCCGCGGGTCCCTTGCCATGAGCGGCTGGATAGTATCAGCGCGGCGAACCGGGCTGGTGAGCACCTGGAGGGCCGGCGCAGCCGCCTGGCCGGCGACCCGGTTGGCCACGATCTCCCGCACCGCAGCGCTCCTGACGACCATACGCACGATCGCCGGATCGAACTGGGAGCCGGAGAACCTCTCCAGCTCTCCGATGACTCGTTCGAACGTCAGCGCGCTACGATAGGGCCGATTGGTCGTCATCGCGTCCAGCGTGTCGGCGATCATGATGATCCGCGAGCCGAGCGGAATGACTTCGCCGGCCAGCCCCATCGGATAGCCGGATCCATCGTACCTCTCGTGATGGTGCCTCACGGCGTCAGCGATGGGGCCGCGGAACCCGGAGATCGTGCTCACGAGATCGGCCGAACGAGAAGGGTGCGTCTGCATCAGGGCCTTCTCGGTCTGGTCGAGACTGGCGTTCTTCCGAAGCAGGGGGGCGAAGTCCTCGTGGATCTTGCCCACATCGTGAAGCAGCGCCGCGGTTCGTATCTGAGCGACAACCCGGCTCCCCAATCCGCGCTCGCTGGCAATCTGCTCCGCAATCTGGGCGACGCGCAGCGAGTGACCGGAGGTGTACGGGTCACGGGCTTCAATGGCCTTGACCATCAACTCGAGCAAGTCCCGGTTGACCTGCTCAAGCTCGAAGACGACTTGGTAGGTGTGCCGTACGAACCAGATCGGCACAATGACAAGAATCAGCCCTAGCAGCTGCGACTCGACGTAGAGGAACGCGAGCACGGCCGCGAGAGAGGACGAGGCAAAGTCGTATAGCAGTGAGGAGCCACCGATTCGCCTCCACGCCTTACTGAACGCGATCCGATCACCGAGGGCGACGGCCACGCTCACCGCTATGGTGTTCACCAGGAAGTAGGTGCCTACCGCGCCGGCGATGGCTAGCGGCCGAAAGACCCATTCGGCCGTGCTGGGCTGGCCGCCAAGTGCCTGGAACGTCCAGGACGCCAAAGCGACACCGATGACCTGTTGGCTGACATTGAAGACGATCTTGATCGCCGGCTTCTTCCTGACAGCAAACTCCACCGCCAACTCGGAGATGGCGACGACCGAGATGGCCCA
>JADGPN010000472.1 GCA_017882465.1 Solirubrobacteraceae bacterium | reverse complement strand
GGGGATGCGGCGAGTAGCGGGCCACGGGATCGTCGCGCTCGAGTTCGCGGGCTCTGAGCGGCGCGCGCGGGCGCTGATGCGAGCGTGGGGGCGCGACGGTCGCAGGGGGGCGCGCCGGTTGCAGTGGCTGGACTTCGCATATCTGGCCACGTATGCGCCGTTTCTTCGCCTGGCGACGCTGGCCGCCGGCGAACGGCTCGCCCGCCGCGGCCGCCATTCCCTGGCCGGGCTCGCTCCGCAGCTTGCCCAAGCCCAGCTTGCCGCCGGCGCGTTAGACGCTGTGGAGAACGCCGCCCTGCTGAGCATGCTGGCCGACGCGCGAGGTGACGGGCTGCCCCGGCTGGCTTTCGGCTGCGCTGCGGCCAAGTTTGCTCTGCTCGCTGCTGGCTGGCTGCACCTGCTCGCCGCAGTTTGCGCCCCCGGCACAGCATCCAGCAAGCTCGATAGAGTGGCCACGCCAGATGTCTCGTCGGCTGCGTGAGCGACCGGCCGGCGACGGTCCCCCGCGTCGCGGATGGCGAGCGGGGCGTTGTTGCTCGGGCCGCGGGGCGGTCGGCTCACGGCACCCGAGGCGGGGTGCGATCGGGGTTCCGCGGTGGCGACAAACACTAAGCGTTGGCTTTCGCGCAGATGATGGCGCTACCCCGTCTTGCGGCAGCGCCAGGCTGCTGTGTGGGCCAGATACGTCAGGCGAACTTCCGAGCCGGACCACTGAGGCAGGCGAGGTAAGCTTCGCTAGGGGTTGTCGCATGGCGACTAAGGGATGGGGAGTTCGTGAGCACTACCAGTGAGGAGCAGACCCCGCTTGAGGAGGTGCGTGTCGCTGATCGCGCTCACTTCAAGGAGGGGCCGCCGCTGGAGCTGTTCAGGCGCCTGCGCGCGGAGTGTCCGGTTCACTGGTCGACTGGCATCTCGGAGTATCCCGACGAGGATGGTTTCTGGTCGGTGACGAGCGCGGAGGACGTGTTTGAGGTCAGCCGTGACTGGCGGACGTTCTCCTCGGAGATCGGCGGGTTCGTTGCGTTGAAGAACGCGATCTTGCCGCTGGAGCTTCAGCAAGCGATGTTCATCGGTATGGACCCGCCGAAGCATGACCGGATGAAGGCGCTCTTCCAGCGTGGTTTCACGCCGAAGCGGATCGCCGAGCATGAGGACGCGATCCGCGTGATCACAACCGACGTGTTTGACCGGCTCGACGGCCGCGACGTCTGCGATCTGGTTAGTGACGTGGCGCAGCCGGCCGTGGCGCGGGTGATCGGCAGCTTTATGGGCCTGCCGCCCGAGGATGACGAGGTCTGGGCGGGCCTGATCAATGTGATTGTCGGGGCGGGCGACCCGGACGCGACGCCGGCTGGTGCTCAAAGTGTGATCGAGCGCGAGGTGCCTGAGGTGTTCGAGCGGTGCGGCAAGCTGATCGCCGACCGCCGCGCGTCGCCGACGAATGACCTCACGAGCGTGTTAGTGCATGCGGAGCTCGATGGCGAGCGACTCGAGGACCACGAGATCGTGATGGGGTTCTTCCTGCTGATGGCTGCCGGGAACGACAGCACGAAGGCGACCTACTGCAGCGGGATGCGCGCGCTGATCGAAAACCCTGACCAGCGACGGAAGGTTCTGGAGGACCTCTCGCTCGTTCCCGCCGTTGTCGAGGAGTCGCTACGCATGTTCCCCGCCTTTGCCCACTTCGCCCGCACGGCGACGTGCGACACCGAGCTGCACGGACAGACGATCCGCGAGGGCGAGAAGGTGGTGATGTGGTACCCGTCGTCTAACCGCGACGAGACGCGCTATGAGGACCCCGACCGCTTTGACATCACCCGCAACGCCGAGCACCAGGCGTTCGGCGCGGGCGGCAGGCACTTCTGCCTCGGAACGGCGCTAGCGCGGCTTGAGCTGCGGATACTGATCGACGAGACACTCAGGCGTTACCCCCGCATGGAAATCGCCGCCAACCCGACCTACGTCGAGTCGCCATTCGCCAACCAGCACAAAACGCTGCCGGTCCGGCTGCGTCCGCTTTAGGCTTCGGCACGACGCGTGCGCTGCAGCGGGACAGTTTCCAAATACCACGGGCAGGGCCATTGCGGCCCGGAACCGGGGACGTTTGTAAAGCTGCCCGGTGCCTACTGTAAATCTGCGGCCGACCTACGCGCGCCGCGGTCATGAAAGCGCGCCGCGGCCCCGGGAGCCGACCGTCACGCCCCCGCGGTAGCGCACCTCCACCACATCGCCGCCCGTCCAGCAGACCTCAACGGGCGGTCGGACGCGAGCCCGACGGATGCCGTTACGCCACGGTCTCGGAAGCCGGCCGCTCAGCCGGTCCGGTCCCACAGACCCTGAGCGCGGCCCGCTGCCGCAAGGATGTCGCTGGCCTGCAGCTCAATGCGAGTCTCCGGGATGTCGTACTCAGGCCATTCGCACGCGAACGTCACCGGTCCTTCCGGGGGCAGCGGCGAGAGCCAATAGTGCGTCCTGAAGCCGCCGCTCCCGCCCGTGCCGAGGCGGGTAAACGGCTGAGACCACTCCGGGCCAACGCCATAGGCTCGCGGAGGTTCGCGACACGGCGCCCGTCTGCGTACTCGACCCCGAAACGCAGGAGTTCCGGCGGTGGCCACGCTCTACCGGCCTCCGCATACGCATCTGGTTGTAGAGCCCGCAAAAAGGCCGTCCCGGGCTCACGGGCGACGGCAGCGAGCGTGAGCTCCAAACCGGTCGGCCAGACAATCAATGGGCCAAGCACGACCGCCACCGTGCTCGTCTGATGCATCACCAGGCTCACGTCGAGCAGCCCCGGCAGCACGCCATGGGGCGCGGTCAGCGACGGCGGTAGTCCCTCGCCGGAGTCGTAGTACTCCACGTCAAAGAAGCCCATCTCAACACGGAGCGTAGCCCCACGGAAGCTAGTTGCGGGCGACGAGCGCGCGCCGCGACCGACCCCAGGTGCGTGGCTGACTACGGAGACGGACGTCGTGCTCGGGGACGGTGCGCAGTCCAAGCGCGTCGGGCGGACCGCGGAGCTACTGCAGCGCAACGGACGGTGGCAAGTCGTTCTCGACGGTCACGCGCTCGGCGAGCTCTCGGACGCGAGCTATCGCAGGCTGAAAGCCGCGCGGGACGCCGGGTTCCCGGTCACCTGCCAGGTCCGCATCCTGTGCCAGCCCGAGCGGCCGCTCCGGGTGGAGGCGGACTTCCCGAGCGACTGAGGCGCTGCCGGTGAGCGAGGCGCTGCTGTGCCGCGCGCCGCACCGCCACCCATCCGCCATGCCCATGTCGGTTGAACGCGGCCGACCATGGAGCGCCGTCCTGCCGACGTGCCCAGTCGTCGTACGCGCGTTGGCCGGACCGCTGGCCGCGCTGCAGTTGCCGAAGGTAGCGGGCGACCCAGTCAACGACCTCGTCGAGGTCGTCCCACGCATCCTTGCTGCGTCGCTCCCCGGACACTCCCGCACCCACGTCGACCGAGTAGTCGGGGCGCTGGGTCTTCGGTGGCGGGCCATCGGGAACGGCGAGTCCTCGCGCACGCCGACGGTCCTTCCACTCGCTCACGTGTGCCGACCACGGCTTCCCGCGCTCCCGGCGCGGGTACGGGATGCCGTTCGCGCGCGCGAAGTCCTCAATCTCGTTGCTGTTCGGCTCGGTACCGTGATGTTCGTAGCAGCGGTCGAGCACGTCGATGATGGCGGCTGG
>JADGPN010000471.1 GCA_017882465.1 Solirubrobacteraceae bacterium | reverse complement strand
CTTCAAGCGGCTCGAGGCCGCGGGCTGGGAGTACTCGATCGGGATCCGTATGACCAAAGGGATCCGGGCGCTTGTGGACCAGATCCCCGAGACCGACTGGACCACGATCGAGGATTACCCGCAACCCGGGGAGGCGCAGATCGCCGAGACCAAATACGGCACTCGCCGGATGATCGTCCGCCGCGTCCGGGCGCTCCCGAACGCGCAGAGCGAACTGTTCCCCGCCTGGTTTCACTACCCGTTCGCGACAAGCCGCATCGAGGCGATCGCGATCGTCGAGGCAGAGCATCGCCAGCACGCCGTCGTTGAGCTCGTGATCCGCGACCTCAAGGACCAAGCGCTCGCGCACTTCCCGAGCAGCCTGTTCGCCGCGAACGGCGCGTGGACCGTGATCGCCGCCTTGGCGCACAACCTCCCGCGGTGGACCACGATCATCGCCGCTCCCGAGCAGACCGTCCCGAACGCGCGCACCACCCGGCGGCGGCTTCTGAACCTCCCCGGCCGCCTGACCCGCCACAGCAACCAATGGACACTGCATCTCCCCGCCCGCTGGCCCTGGCGCGAGGACTTCACGACCGCCCTCACCCGCATCCGGGCGCTCACCCCCGCCACCTGACCCCAGCAGCACCCGCGCGAGGACGATCTGACACCCCCGCCACCCGGCGGCGATCACCCCTGCCCAAAAACGACCGAGATCACCACCACGACACTCACCAAACGCCCCGAACCGGCACTCACCACAAAACCCAGCCCGCCGAGCGCCGCAAAACCGCTCCTCGCCCACCGAAACGCTCACCCGCGCCCGCTACGCGGTGGATCCAGGCTTAGGCAGCGAAGCCGCGCCGTTCTGCCGTGCGCTTTGCGACGGCAGTACACGCGCCCGCTGCCGTTCTGCGCTGAGAGCAGCCACCTCTTGGAGGGTTTCCCAACGGCGACAAACCAGAAGCGTGGTCTGAGCCGTACGAGACGCCTGAGATCGTTCCCAAGCAGGAGCTCGCTCAAGGTCGATCCAGACTTCCGCTTCGAGCGAGGCGTGTTTGCTGGCGTGGAGCCTTGCAAGCACCGCGGCGCTTGCAAGGCTCCCGCCGATCCTGCAAATCGCGTGACCATCGCGCGGTTCGGATTCGTGGCGGTGCGTGGCCTGCGACCGGCACCTGCTCGTGACGATAGGCAGGTGCGAGACCAATCCGAGCGCGGCACGGCATGCAGGTCGGAGCGTTACTCAGCTCCGCCGCGGAACCCGCCGACGACGCGAGCGCTCCGTCGGCGGCGGACACTCGGGAGATGGACAGCAAATCTGGCAGGGACTCGGCCCGCAGCGTGAGCCTGTCGACTGCGCGTCCCGCGAAATCGGAGGCGGTGGGGGCGGCGCTCTAAGCGATGACGTTCCGGGGCGGGCGTCATGCGCCTGATGCATCCGCGGGCGAGTCGGGACTGACTTGGCGCAGCGCGGTGACGGCTTCGTCGACCGAGGGGAAGAGCCTGTCCTCTCCGATGCGCTGGAGCAGGCCGCTTCGGGTCAGGCTGTCGCGTACGTGCTCTCCGGCTCTGGCGATCGCGAATGAGATGTGCTTGCGGTCGAGGTCGTCGAGCGCCTCGCGTAGCGATCGGGCGCCGGTGTAGTCGAGGTCGCTCATCCCGATCGCGTCGAGTACGACCAGTCCCGGAGGTCCGGTCGCGCGCGTCAGCGCGCCTTGCAGCTGGTCGCGGAAGTGGATTGCGTTCGCGTACCAGAGCGGTGTCGCGAACAGCACGACCAGGACTCCAGGTACCTCGATTGGCTCGCTCGGGCTGCTGATCGGGGCCCAGCTGGTGGTCTGTGGGATACAGCCGAGGACGTGCAGCTGAGGCCGGGCGCTGAGGCGGGTGCGGTCGAGGATCGCGAGCCCAACCGCCACTGCGATCCCCTGTTCGACTCCAACAAACGCGACCGCGAGCATCGTGGTCACGGCGAGCGCGAACTCGAACGGATCAAACTGCGCGATCGCGCGCAGGTCGCGGCCATGGAAGAGCCGCGCTGCGACGAACAACAGCACCCCTGCCAAGGTCGCCACTGGCACGTCCTTCAGCAGCCCCGCAGCGGGAACGAGCAGCAGGATTGCAGCCGCCGCACCGAGTCCGGCTGCCTGCGTGCGACCGGATGCCGCGGCCACCGCTGCGGTCCTCGGCGGGCTTGCGTTCACGGGAAACGCCCCGACAAGGCCGGCCGCGATACTACCGGCCCCTACCCCGAGGAAGTCGCGGCCGACGTCGACCTGGTAGCCGCCCTGGTCCGCGAAGGCGCGGGTCGTCGCCGCCGATTGCGTCACCACCACCAGCGCGACGACACCCGCGATCGGCGCCACGCTACGAAGCGTCGACCAGGACAGACCAACCAGCCCGAACCGCGGCGCGCCATGAGCCACGCTGCCCAGCACCACCACTCCATTGCCCTGAAGACTGAAAGCGGCGACGAGGATCGTCGAGGCGACCAGCGCCACGAGCGCTCCCGGGAGCCTGCGGTCGATCCGTTCAGCGGCGATCACGATCGCGAGCACCGCCACCCCGATCCCCAATGCCCGGCCGTTCGTCTGCCCGAGGTGACCGACGGTGAACGCAAGCCGATGCACTGTGCTGCCGCTCGCCCCCGCGAGGCCGAACAGATCAGGTATCTGGTGCACCACGATGATCACGGCGATCCCGGCCAGGAAGCCCACGATGATCGGGGCCGAGAGGAACTCGGCGATCCACCCCAGACGCAGGAGCCACACGAGCCCCACAAACACGCCAACGGCCACCGCCAGGATCCCGACGAGGTCCACATACTGGGGGGAGCCAGCCGGCGCCAGGTGGGCCACCCCCACCGCGAACAGCGGGGCGATCGTCGAATCGGCGCCGACCGACATCTGCGGATTAGACCCCAGCAGCGCAAACAGCACCGTGCCCGCGGCGAACGCGTAGAAGCCCGTGATCGGGGGCATGTCCGCCAGGCGAGAGGTCGCCAGTTGCTCCGGGACGGCGATCACGAACAGCGTCAGCGCAGCGAGAACGTCAGCCGGCACCCACGACCGCCGATACCCACGCAACGACGAGCAGAACACCAGCGCCGGCACCAGCCGACCCGCGCGATCTCTCACGCTCCCGAACATGGCGCTCATCATCGTGGATCAGCCCGAACGTTCGACGGACCGGCTCCGGAGTGATCAGTCAGGGCCAACAGTGCAACCCCTCCGCCGCAGGCGCACACACGGCGCTCCTGCCTCATTATCAGCACAGGCGTACGGACGCCGCGAGCGTCCCCCAATGCGCGGGATCGGCGCCTAGCGCGCCTCTCCGCAGAACCGACGCTCCGTGACGGATTTTCGTCTGCAAAGTGCGTCGGCGTGCAAGCGCGCCGGCGCTTGCAGCCCTCGCGGCCAGCAAGCGCGAGGAGCTCGAACCGGAAGTGCTCGTCGACGCCGGACTCTGTGTCGCAACTGAGGACACTCCAGGAGGCGACCTACGCGCGATCGACGCTTCTGCATTCACGAAGCAGGGGCGGTCTCCGAGACCGCTATCGCGCGCTCGAGACTTCCGCTTCCGGACAAAACCAGCAGCTAGCTCCTCGCTGCACCACGTGAGCACGAGCATAAGTCTGCCGCCGGGCAGCGTCGAGACTGCCGCGCTCCGGCAAGAGCAGGCGCCGGCACCTGTCTCCGTTAGCTGGCTCCG
>JADGPN010000470.1 GCA_017882465.1 Solirubrobacteraceae bacterium | reverse complement strand
GCCAGACGACCGCTTTCGCCCACAAGCGCGCGTCAGCGAGCGCGGCGCCGGACGATCGGTTTCGTGCTCCGGGCGACCGGCGGCTGGCGAGTGCTTTAGGACACTATGGAGGACCGGCCCTTGGTGTGTCGAAGGGGTTGGCACTCCCCGCGCAGGCTGCGGGGTAAGTCTTCGCGCTGAGGATTGCGGCCTCGGCGCGGGGCCCACAGTTCTACGAGAGGAGTGCCTGATGGCTGACGGTATCCGTTGGGTCGGTCTTGACGTGCACGCGCACGAGTCGACGTTCGCAATCTTCGACCAGGGAACGGGCGAGTTGACCACGAAGCGGGTGGTCGGGCGGCCGCATGAGCTGCTGCCGTGGTTGCGCGGTGTGGCTCGTCCGGCGCGGATGGTGTACGAGGCGGGCCCGACCGGCTATGGGCTGGCGCGGCGTGCGCGGGCGGAGGGGATCGAGCTGGCGGTATGCGCGCCGGGACGGACGGAGCGGCGTCCTGGCGATCGGATCAAGACCGACAAGCGTGACGCGGTCCGGCTCGCCAGGCTGCTGGCCGCCGGCGAGCTGGCGATCGTGACCGTCCCGTCGCTTCAGCGCGAGCAGCTGCGCGACCTGGTGCGCTGCCGCGAGGACATCCGCGCCGATCTGATGCGCGCGCGGCACCGGCTTGGGAAGTTCCTGTTGCGCCGTGAGATCTACTACGAGGGCCCCGGGCAGGCGTGGTCGCGCCGGCACCGCGCGTGGCTCGCATCGCTGCGGTTCGCCGATCGCGCCTCGCAGTTGACGATCGCCGACTACCTGCACTCCCACGACGTGCTGGTCGCTCGCCGCGAGACGATCGAGGACGAGCTCTCAAAGCTCGCGGTCGACTCGCCGTGCGCGGTCGCGATCGGCCGGCTGCGGTGCCTACGCGGGATCGACACGCTCTCCGCGCTCGGCCTGTGCGCCGAGATCGGCGAGTGGGATCGGTTCGATCACCCCGACCAGCTATCCGCGTATCTCGGGATCGTGCCCTCCGAGCACACCACCAGCCCTCAGCGCCGCCAAGGCTCGATCACGAAGGCCGGCTCGACGCACGCGCGGCGGCTGTTGATCGAAGCGTCCTACCACTACCGCCGCCATCCCGGTGTCAGCGAACCGCTCGAGCGCCGCCAACACGGACCAGCCTCCCGAGATCATCAACATCGCGTGGCGCGCGCAACGCCGTCTGAACGCCCGCTGGCGCCAGCTCAAAGACGCCCGCAAGAAGCCGAACGGGATCGTGGCGGTCGCGATCGCCCGCGAGCTTGCCGGCTTCTGCTGGGAGATCGCCACCTGGTCAGGCTCCCATCCCGACCCGGTTCCGCCGGCGTCCATGCCGGCGGGCGACCCCCTCACGCAGGCACGCTCCGTCCCGCCGAAGCACGACCTCGCCATGACCTGAAACAGCAACCGACAACCCGTTGCGGCTGACGAGGCGGCCCGAGCCTCCCGGCATCGCGCACAACCAGTCCGCGGCACCCCCATGAGCACCCGGGCTCGCCTGGCAGCGCTCGATTTTAGACAGCGGACGTGCGACGAAAACAAGGTCTTGGGGTACCCAGCCCCCGCATATGAGGCTGACCACCGTCGCGAACCCGCGGACGCCCGGACCGCCCCGCCAGCCGCAACCACACATCAACCCGGTGACGGCGGCCATGAGAATCTCCCCGTAGGCGGCCATCGAAACTCCCCACTGACGGCCACCGGATCTCCCCATGGGTGGCCATCGGATCTCCCCACGACGACCGTTCTGTCCTGAGTGGCCTGTAGCTCCCCGCGCTTCGTCAACGAAGCGCTTCGAGGAGGCGGGCTTGAAGAAAGCAGAGGAAGTCATGGAGATTCTGGAGGCGTTTGATTTGACGGGTTCGTTGCGTGGCGCGGCGGATCTGGCTGGCTGTGATCACAAGACGGTCGCGCACTGGGTCGCGGCCCGGGACGCTGCTGGTGGCGGGCTGTTGGCGCCGGCACGGCCGCGGCCGATGGTCGACCGGTTCGCGGCGAAGATCGAGGAGCTGGTCGAGCGTTCGCAGGGGAAGATCCGGGCGGATAAGGCGCACGAGACGCTGGTCGCGATGGGGTATCAGGGGTCGGAGCGCACGACGCGCCGGGCCGTTGCTGAGGGTAAGCGTCGCTGGCGTCAGGGGCATGGGCGGCGGTATCGGCCGTGGATCCCGGAGCCGGGGTTGTGGATGCAGTGGGACTATGGCGACGGGCCGATCGTGGATGGTCGCTGCACGGTGTTGTTCTGCGCGTGGTTGGCTTGGTCGCGGTTTCGGGTCGTGTTGCCGTTGTGGGATAAGACGATGCCGAGCGTGGTGATCGGGCTGGATCGGGCGCTGAGAACGTTCGGGTCCGCGCCCACGTATGCGTTGACTGACAACGAGAAGACCGTGAGCGTTGATCAGGTGTGCGGGATCGCGGTCCGCAACCCGCAGATCGTGAGTGTCGGCCGTCATTACGGCCTGACGGTCGCGACGTGCGTGCCGGCGGACCCGGAATCGAAGGGTGGTTCAGAGGCGACGGTGCGGATCGCGAAGGCGGACCTGGTCCCGACCGATCACAACCTGAGGGCGGCGTATCGGGACTTCGCCGAGTTGGAGGCGGAGTGCGAGCGGTTCTGCGAGCGGGTCAACGCCCGCGAGCACCGGGTCACGCGCCGGGCGCCGGCGGTGATGCTTTTAGAGGAGCGCGACCGGTTGCATCCGCTGCCGAAGGTGCCGCACACGGTGTGCTTCGGGCAGACGCGCAAGGTCGACAGGCAGTCAACGATCAGTGTCGGCAGCGCGGTCTACTCGGTCCCGAGCCGGCTGGTGGAGGAGCGTGTGTGGGCCAGGACGCATGGTTCGGAGCTGATCGTCGTGCATGTCGATTCGCCGGAGGGGCCGCGCGAGGTCGCCCGGCATGAGCTGACGACACCGGGGAGCCCGAGCATCAAGGATGAGCACTATCCGCCCCGGCCGGCGGGTGCGCTTGAGCGCATACCCCGGGCCCGTTCGCGTGAGGAGCGGGAGTTCCTCACGCTCGGTGCCGGTGCTGAGCAATGGCTGATCCGGGCGGCCGCCGCGGGCGCGACGCGGGTCAGGCGAAAGATGGCCGAGGCGGTCGACCTGGCAAAGCTCCACGGTGGCGAGCAGGTCGAGCACGCGCTCAGGGTATGCGCTGACGCGGGCCGGTTCGGTGAGGGCGATCTCGCGGCGATCCTCGCGTATCAGCGGTCCGGGACGGTGATCCCGTTCCCCGCCCGTGCCTTGGAGGAGCAATCACTGCAGCGCTCCACCAGCAGCTGGGAGGGGTTCGGGCGATGAGCGGCTATCGGTGTGATGTGGAGGCGCTCGCGGGCCCAAGCCGCGAGCGGATCCTGTATGGCGCCCGGCAGCTGCTGGTGCGTCTGCGGTTGTTTGACGGGCCCGGCGCAGTTGACGATCACGGCCGCGCGTCTGCTCTGCCGGACGCGTATACCGACCTGCGGCCCGAGCAGGCGCGGCAGCTCGCGTCCGAGCTGCTCCAGGCCGCACAGGACGCCGAGCGGCGGACATTGCGGGCGAACTCGTGGAAGGAGACGGTGCGATGAGCGATTACCGCGACAGCATCCATTGCCGGATCGATCCCGAGCAGCTCTCACGTCCGGACGGCGGTGATCCGGTGCAGGAGATCAGCGTGATCATGACCGACGATC
>JADGPN010000469.1 GCA_017882465.1 Solirubrobacteraceae bacterium | reverse complement strand
TCCTGGATCGCGGATTCCACCTCGCGGTAGATCGACTCGACATACTGGCGATCGTTGACCCGCTCAGGGTCGTGGTCGACGTGAATCGGGTCGAGCAGCTCGGTGCGGATCTTCGCCGGCAGCGGGAGGTGCGTGGGAATCGTCTCGATCGTCAGGCCGAAGGGAATGCCGAGCACGATCGGCAGGCTCGTGCCGCGAAGCTTCTTCTTCAGCCCCGAGACGCGGTCGAGCCCGTTGGCGATCCAGCGGCCCTCGGAGAGGATGAATGCGGTGTCGTGGCCGCCGACGGTGGCCACGGGAACGATCGGCACCCCTGAGCGGATCGCCTGGCCGACGAAGCCCATGCGGCCGGCGAGGACGGCCTCATCGCGCCTGCGCCAGTTGCGCATCGCGTCGAGGTCACCCCCCGGCCAGATGACCACGTCGCGCCCGGCGCTGAGCGCTGCGCTGACGCCGTGGCGGGAGGCGGGAATCACGCCGGCGCGGCGGAAGTAGTCGCCGAGGCCGGGTGCGGCCATCAGCACGTCGTGCGCGGTCCCATGAAGCACACGGTCGGTCCCGAAGTGCCGCCACCAGTCGTACACGAACGTCCAGGCGTCGATCGTCAGCGACCCGCCGGAGTGATTCCCGATCAGCAGCGAGGTCTCGTCGGGCAGTCGCTCCCAGCCGGACGTCTCGAGCCGGAAATAGTACTTGCACAGGACGTCCCAGACCGGCTTCTGAGCGCGCAGGAAGCGCTGGTCGGGCCCCTCCAGGGCGTGCACGGTGGCGGCGGTGACCCGCCTACCGATCAGGCCCTCGATCCCACCTTTGGATTCGCGCCCGGCGCTCGCAGCCTCCGCCACCGGAGCCGACTCGGGGGCCACCCGGCCGATGCCCTTCTGCTGCCCCCCGCCCGCTGCTGACACGCTCTCATCCGGCTGGGCGATGCGGTCGTTCGGGCTGCGGTAGATCGCGTCGATCGTCTCGGCGTGCTTCTGCCCGACGATGCCGCGCTTGACTTTCAAGGTCGGGGTGAGCTCGCCGGTTTGCTGTGAGAGGTCCTCGGGCAGGATCTCGAAGCGCTTGATCTGCTCCACGGGCGCGTAGTGCGAGTTGACCTCGTCGATCGCTGTCTGGATCTCGGCGCGCATCGCCTCGGATCGATGGACCTCCTCTGGCTTCAGGTTGTGCTCACTCGCAAACGCCGGCATCTCCTCGGCGTCGAGCGTGATCAGCGCCACGAGGTAGGGGCGGCCGTCGCCGAGGACGACGGCCTGCGAGATCCATCGATTGTGCCGCAGCGTGTACTCGAGGTTCGCGGCCGAGATGTTCTTGCCCCCGGCCGTGATGATGATGTCCTTCTCGCGGCCGGTGATGAACAGGAAGCCGTCCTCATCGAGTCGCCCGAGGTCGCCGGTTTGCAGCCAACCGTCCACCACTGTCTCGCGCGTCGCCTCCGCGTCGCGGTAGTAGCCGGCGAAGATGTTGGGGCCCTTGATCACAATGCCGTCGCCATCGGCGATTCGCACCTGGACGCCCGGCAGCGGCCTGCCGACGGACCCAAACCGAAACGCATCAAGCGTATTGACGCTCGCCACGCTGGCCGTCTCGGTCATCCCGTAGCCCTCCATCACCGGCACGCCGCAGGCGTAGAAGAACTCCAGGATGCTGGGAGCGATCGGCGCCGCTCCGGTCACCGCCTGGCGCACGCACCCACCGAACAGGTTGCGCACGCTGACGTACAGGGCCTGCTCGGCGCGCTCGAACGCCGCTTGCAGCTTGGCGGGGACCTCCTCGCCGCGAAGCTGCGCTTGGCGCACCGCCACTCCCACACGCGTCGCCTGCTCGATCTCTCGGGCGTCGCCGCCGGACGTGGCCAGCGCATGGATCTTCTCGAAGATCCGCGGCACCGACGGGAAGAACGTCGGTTTGAGCTCCATCAGGTTGGCCACGATCTTTTGCGGGTCCTTCTCCCAGTAGGCAATCGTGGCGCCCACATCGAGCACCAGGAACTGGACGACCAGCGCGAGGGCATGCGCCAGCGGCAGGAACAAGTAAACCGTGTCGTCCTCGCGCACCATGTCCCGCGTCTCCACCGCAGACGTGACAGCGCGATAATTGCCGTGCGTGAGCTGGCACGCCTTGGGCGGCCCGGTCGTGCCCGACGTGTACAGAAGCAGGCACTCGGCGTCCAGCGTGACACCGCTGACCCGCCCCTCAAGCTCGTCCTCCGACCGCCCTCGCCCCCGCTCGCGCAGAGCATCGAGCGAGATCACGCGGCCGTTCGCGTCCGCCGGCTCGATCACAATCACGAACTCCAGCTCGGGCAAATCCGCCTCTACCGCGCGGACCTTCACCAGTTGCTCGGCGTCCTCCACGAACACCACCCGCGACCCGGAGTGATGCAACACGTAGTAGCACTCCTCCGCCGAGTTCGTCTGGTAGATCGACACCACACTCGCGCCGGCGGCAAGAGTCGCAAAACACGCGTACGTCCACTCCGGCCGCGTGTGCGACAGGATCGAAACCCTGTCTCCAGGCGCGATCCCCAGGTCGATAAGCCCGAGCGCCAACTCCCCCACCGTGCGATCCAGCTCCTGGTAGGACACCTCGACCCACTCGCCACCACGCTTGTACTTCAACGCCGGCCTACCGCCATGGCGCGCCGCCGCCAACCCGATCAGGTCGGCCATCGTCCGAGAGCCCGTACCAACCGTCCCACGCATCCATCCGTCCCTTTCAGCTTCGCTCAAGCCGCCGATTCTACGACCCCACAACAACTCGCATTGCTGACCGCCGTTAACTGGATCTCGCCGCGTCGATGATCGTGCGGAGCCTGTCAAGCTCGATGAGACGCTTCTGCGGGCACTGTGACCCACGCTCCTAGTCTAGCCGCCAGCAACCGGCGGGACGGACAAAGCGGTCCAGAGGCCGCGTTTGACGCCCGAGATCTCTTTCGGGTTTGAGCCACGAGCAGTGGCCGTGGGTGGGCGTCGCCGGGCACCTCCGTCGTGACCGTGCGGGTCGGGCGCGGTCCGGCGCACGCGCCTGCGGCGCTCACAACAGAGCCCGGTCATCGGGATGAGACTTTCTCCTCTTGGAATACGCGGGACGAGGTTGGGGCGATGGCCCGCGTTTGGTTCTTGCGCCTGACCTTGAACGACGGCGGAGAACCGCCTGTGGTCAGCGTCGATTGCCGCGATCGCCACAGGTGGGTCGCGATGGTCGCGTTGGCGGTGGAATATCCTTGCGATCCGGTTCTGTGGCATCGCCGGGGCTGATCGCGTATTGAGCGAACTGGTGCGGACGCTAGCCTGCCGGCTATGGGCGAGCGTCCCGGCGATGACGGCGCGGTGATGACGGTCGTGCTTGCCGACGACCATGTGGTGGTGCGCAGTGGCGTGCGAATGCTGCTCGAGGCTGAGGATGGGGTGTCGGTGGTTGCCGAGGCGGGCGACGTCGGCGGGACGCTGCGCGAGGTCCGTGCCCACCGGCCGGACCTGCTCGTGCTCGATCCTCGAGGCCTCGCCCGATACCGCGATCGTGATCCTCACGATGCAGGGCGAGCCAGGGCTGGCTCGCGCGGCGCTGCGCGCCGGTGCGCGCGCGTTCGTGCTCAAGGACGAGGCCGGCGCCGAGCTCGTGGCGGCGGTGCGTGCCGGCGCGACCGGATCGCGGAATGTGAACCCGCAGCTCGGCGCCCGGATCGCGG
>JADGPN010000468.1 GCA_017882465.1 Solirubrobacteraceae bacterium | reverse complement strand
TGGAGTGCTGCTCCTGCTCGTCGTCTGGGGTCCGGCGCCGGCGCTGCGCAACCCGTGGTGGATCCTGCTCTTCGTCCTCCTGCTCGCGCTCGGCGTGACGATGCTCCGACGCGAGACCGCAGCCGAGTTCCCTGGCATCGAGCACGGCCAAGCCCTGCGCGACTACCGCGAATCGCGAGCCGCGTCCCGCGCCGGCAGTTCAGGTCCGCCACCGGCCCAGGGCGGCGAAACCGTGGTCGGCGAGTCTCAGCTGGCCGGCTCCGCTCCCGCGGCCGGCGGCGGGCGCGTGGAATCGCTCGAGCGATTGGCTGCGCTCCGAGACCGCGGCGCGATCACCGACGAGGAGTACCAGGCCGAGAAGACGCACGTGATGAACGGCGGCTGACCTCGCGGGCGTCAGGTTGTGGATCCAGCCGCGCGCGGATCCCGAGCTTCCCGCGGCCCGCCCGCGCCGGCGCATCTTGCGACTGCTGCGGGGCGACCGTGGGCCCGCCCTGCGCCGCCGCGCGTCGTCCTGCGTCCTGTCAGTGAGCCCCGCTGAGCAGCCGCTCTGCGCTCAGGCACCCTGCGCGGCGATGATCTGCTGGAAGGCGGCGAAGGCCGGCTTGGGCGTGTAGTCATCGCGGAGCAGGCCGTAGCCGTTCTCCAGCTGGCCGCTGCCGGTGTTGGCGTCCCGCAGATCGAACCAGCGCAGGTCCGTGACGCCGTACTGCCGGCTGACGCTCTGGACCGAGGCGATCGTCGCTCGGAGCACGGATGCCTGCGTGCTCTCCGAGCGATCGGCGTCGGTCGGATAGCCGGTTTCGGCGACTGTGATCGTGACCGAGCTGCCCAGTCCCGCGGCGGCCATATGCCGCGTGCGGAGGCAGCGCAGACTGTCGGCGACGGTCGCGTTGATCGCGGCGGTGGTCGGGTAGGTGGTCTGCGCGGGCGCCGACCAGGTACCGGGATACACGTCCACCCCGACCCAGCCGACGGCCGCGATGAATGCGCTGCCTCCGGCCTGCCGGAGCGCAGACCACATCGGCTCGGTGGTGCACGGCGAGCTGCCGGCAGCCCAGTTGAGCCCGACCCTCACGTCAGCTCGGCCGGCGGCGACGAGAGCCTGGCGGGCGACGGGGATCGCGTGGGCGATCGCGTCGACTGCGCCGGGGTAGGCGCCGTCGCCGGCGGCCGCAGACGCGGTGTTGTTGGCCTCGTTTCCGATCTGCAGCGCCAGGAGCCCGGGGAGGGCAGCCAGTCGCGTGGCGACCGTCGCCACCCAGGGTACGTAGCCGGCGGCGAGCTCTGGCCGAGCCGGGCGGTACCGCAGCACCATCTCGACGCGCAGCCCGTTGTCGGACCACCACTTTGCGTCGCTGACGAGCGCGTCCGCTTCAGCGCTGTCCGCGCCTGTGTACTGGCCGTAGATATGCACGGTGAAGGAGCGGCTGCCCTGCAGCGCCCTGACCGCGGACATCGCCTGGGCGGGATCGTCGGGCTTGGGCGCCTGAGCGGCGTTCACGGTGCCCGCTCCGGCCCAGGGATAGATCCCGAAGCGAAGCCGCGGAACGGAAACCGTCGCCTTCGTCGCGGTCTGCGTCGGCTGGGCGATCGAGGACCGCCGCAGCGCCGGCTTGTCCTTGGCCCGCTTCCGGACGACGTATCGCTTCGGGTGCTTGGCCTTGGCGCCCGAGCTGCGGTGGAGCCTTGCCTTCACGGTCGACCGGTGCACCGAGCTCGCAAGAGCCGGTGATCCAACCGTGCCGCCGGCCAGGGCGGCGGCGATGGTGAAGAAGATGATCGCGGACAGTAGGCGGCGCACGGTATGACATCGATCGGCGTCCGCCTCCCTCGCGGCCACCCTGGATACCGGTATTAGACGCACGAACCAAGCCCGGCGCGCCGGTTCGCCGGCACAACATGCGTCGAGCCGACGGGTGCAGGCTCAAAGGGCGGACGTGGCGGCCGATCTCGCGGGTTGTGGATTCCGTGATCTGCGACTCCGAGGACACGTTCACCGGCACTCCGCCGGCGCTGACGGCTACCGGCACGGTCGAGGCGCCGGAGGCCGACGGCCTCGAGCTCGACGGCCTCGAGCTCGACAGCCTGGAGGTCGACGGCCTGGAAGCAGCCGTCCTCGCGCCGAGCGGCGTCGACCAGCGGGCGCGGGAACGGCGACGCGGCCGCCGGCGCCAGCGCCACGACCGGCACCTCGTCGATGCCCTGACCCGCAGGCAGCGCCTGAGCCTGGCCTGCTTGATGCTGGCGTGGGCCGGTTTGACCGTATCGGCGTGGACATGGTTCCTGCAGCCCTCGCATTGGACCTCGCCGGTGACCCTGGCCATCAACATCGCCCTGCTGTCGGTCGAGATGCTGTTCCTACCGCTGTGGTTCTTCTTCTGGATCTGGCGCATGAAGCGGCCCAATCCCGCCCTGGGGGTGCCGGAGCTGCGCACGGCGATGGTCGTCACCAAGGCGCCGAGCGAGCCGTGGCCCATGATCCGCGAGACGCTCGAGGCGATGCTCGCGCAGGACTTTCCGTTTCCCTACGACACCTGGCTGGCTGACGAGAGCCCACCACCGGAGACCCGTCGCTGGTGCGCCGAGCGCGGAATCCAGATCTCCACGCGCGAAGGCGTGGCTGCCTATCACCGGCCGACGTGGCCGCGGCGCACGCGCTGCAAAGAGGGCAACCTGGCCTACTTCTACGACATGTGGGGCTACGACCTCTACGACGTGGTCGCCCAACTCGACGCCGATCACGTGCCGACGCCCGACTACCTGCGCCATATGCTGGTGCCGTTCCGCGACCCGCTCGTGGGGTACGTGGCTGCCCCCAGCATCTGCGACCGCAACGCCAGCCGGTCGTGGTCGGCCCGCGGACGGCTGTACACAGAAGCGGTCCTGCATGGACCCACTCAGGCCGGCCACAGCGGCGGATACGCACCGAGCTGCATCGGCTCCCACTACGCGGTGCGCACGTCGGCGCTGCAGGAGATCGGCGGCCTCGGGCCCGAGCTGGCCGAGGACTTCACCACCACCCTGATGATGAGCTCGCACGGATGGCAGGGCGTGTTCGCCGTCGATGCCGAGGCCCACGGCGACGGACCAGAGACGGTGAGCGATTGCGTCACGCAGGAGTTCCAGTGGTCGCGCAGCATGATGAACGTGCTGCTGGGCGTGAGCAGCCAGTACCGCAGCGGCCTGAGCCGGAGGGCCAGGATCCGGCTCGAGTTCTGCCAGTGGTGGTACCCGCTGTTCGGGACGCTGATGCTGGCCTCGGTGGCGATCCCAATCGTGGCGATCGCCACGCGGACGCCGTTTGTGCGCGTGTCCCTCGGCGGCTTCTATCTCCACTTCGGCCCGCCCACGCTCGTGATGCTGCTGACTGTGGTATGGCTGCGCGAACTGAAGTGGCTGCGGCCGCGAGCGGCGAAGGCATTCTCGTGGGAGATCGCGCTGTTCCAGGTCGTGCGCTGGCCGTGGGCCCTGTTCGGATGCGCGCAGGCGGTGGCGGGTCGGATCGCCAGACGGGACTTCAACTTCAAGGTCACCCCCAAGGGCCGCACCGGGCCCGCGCCGTTGCCGCTGCGAGTGGTGGCTCCCTATCTGCTGCTGGCCCTGGCCTCGGCCACACCGGCACTGCTGGGCCTGAATGCGGGGCCCGCCAACGGCTACTACACCCTGGCTCTGATCAATATCGCGCTGTACATGACGGCGGCGG
>JADGPN010000467.1 GCA_017882465.1 Solirubrobacteraceae bacterium | reverse complement strand
GGCCGCCTATTCGCGTGGCGAGTGAGGCGCCCGCGCGCCGCCCGATGGGATATCGGTGGAGCGCGTTTGTTGCGCGCCGTTGCCCCCGGTACTACGATGCAGACAGCGAACGAATGGCCCGCGAGGCCACAAAACACCAGCAAATATCTTGATTCCTGGATCCCGGTAATTCAACGTTGACGGCAGCCACCAACGGGCCGCGCCGGCCCTCGACTTCGACGAACGATTCCATAGCCGCCGACTGAAAGGGCGACAGCGAGGTCGCTCACTAGGGCATCCGTTCGTGCACCTCGCACGGGCCGCTCGGTCGCTCCGAAAACTGAAACATGGACGTCTGGGCATACGCCCTGGCTGTCAGGAGAGGAACGACCATGGACATCATCGGTGCTGCAGCGCTGATCGCGGTGGGAATCGTGGTTGCCGCGCTTGTGTACGGTCGCACGCATTCCGGGCCTCGTCCCGCCGTCGTGGCCGCAGCACCGGTTGCGACGGTGGACCTGGATGCCGAGATGCGCGAGCGCCGCAGCGAACTCGCCCGCCGCGAGGAGGCTCTGGCCAAGCGCGAGTCCGAGCTCGCACGCGGCCAGGAACAGCTTGCGTCTCGCCGTCAGGAGCACGAACGCGATCTGGAGCGAATATCCGGCCTGTCCGCCTCGCAGGCCAAGCAGCTGCTGCTCAAGGAGGTCGAGGACCAGGCCCGGCACGACGCCGCGCGCCGGCTGCGCCAGATCGACGAGGAGACCAAGCGCGAGGCCGAGCGGCGCGTGCGCAACATCCTCTCGGTCTGCATGCAGCGTCTCGCTGCCGGCCACGCCGCCGAGACGACGGTGTCGGTGGTGCAGCTCTCCGCCGATGACATGAAGGGCCGGATCATCGGGCGTGAGGGACGCAACATCCGGGCGCTCGAGAACCTCACCGGAGTCGACTTCATCATCGATGACACACCCGGGGCGGTGGTGCTCTCGAGCTTTGACGGCGTGCGCCGGGAGATCGCCCGGATGACGCTCGAGAAGCTGCTCCAAGACGGCCGCATCCACCCGGCGCGGATCGAGGAGATGTACTACCAGGCCCGGTCCGAGATGGAGAACCACATCGTCGAACTCGGAGAGCAGGGCGCCTTCGAGGCCGGTGTCCCAGGTCTGCACGCCGAGCTGATCAAGCTCCTGGGGCGGCTCAGGTTCCGCACCAGCTACGGCCAGAACGTGCTCGCGCACTCGATCGAGGTCTCACATCTCGCCGCGATGATGGCCGAGGAGCTCGGCGCCAGTCCCAAGACGGCCCGGCGTGCAGCGCTGCTGCACGACGTCGGCAAGGCCGTGACGCACGAGATCGAGGGCCCACACGCGCTCGTCGGCGGTGACCTCGCGCGCAAGTACGGAGAATCCGAGGCCGTCGCCCACGCGATGGAGGCTCATCACAACGAGGTCGAGCCGCAGACGATCGAGGCGGTGATCGTCCAGGCGGCCGACGCCCTCTCCGGCGCCCGGCCCGGCGCCCGCGGGGAGTCGCTGGAGCAGTACGTCAAGCGGCTGCGGGACCTCGAGCAGATCGCCACGCGCCACAAGGGGGTCGACAAGGTCTATGCCATGCAGGCGGGCCGAGAGATCCGTGTGATGGTCGCGCCCGGCGACATCGACGACGACGCCGCCACGATCCTGTCCCACGAGATCGCCCGCGAGATCGAGAAGGAGCTCGAGTATCCGGGCCAGATCAAGGTGACGGTCATCCGGGAGTCGCGCGCGGTCGAGTACGCGCGCTGACCCGGGGCCGGCCAGGCGGCCGTCGGTACCCTTGACCGCGATGAGGCGCTATCACGTCACCACGTTCGGCTGTCAGATGAACCAGCACGACTCCGAGCGGATGAAGGGAATGCTCGAATCGCTCGGCTACTCGGAGACCGACAGCCGCGACGACGCGGACGTGATCCTGTTCAACACGTGCTCGATCCGGGAGGCCGCCGACAACCGTCTGGTCGCCCACCTGGGCCACGCCAAGCGGCTGAAGTCCGAGCGCCCGGACCGGATCGTAGGTGTGGGCGGCTGCTGGGCGCAATCGGTCAAGGACGAGGTGTTCGCCCGCTTCCCGTTCGTCGACGTCGCGTTTGGCCCCGGCCAGGTGCACAAGCTGGCCGAGTTCCTCACCAGTGACTCGCTGACGGCCCAGGGCTTCTTCGAATTCGAGGGCTTCACCGGACACCTCCCGGCCAAGCGCGCCCGTGACTTCCAGGCCTGGGTGCAGATCAGCATCGGCTGCAACTGCGTGTGCTCGTACTGCATCGTTCCCTCGACCCGCGGCCGCGAGGTCAGCCGCCCGCCGGGAGAACTCGTGTGCGAGGTCGAGCGGCTCGCCGCCGACGGCGTGCGCGAGGTCACGCTGCTCGGTCAGAACGTGAACTCGTACGGTCGCGACCTACGCGGGGACGAGCGTGCGAGCTTCGCCGAGCTGCTCGCGCGCCTCGACGCGATCGACGGGATCGAGCGGATCCGGTACACGAGCCCGCACCCGAAGGACATGCGAGAGGACGTGATCCGCGCCCACGCCGAGCTGCCGTCACTATGCGAGCACATCCACCTCCCGCTCCAGTCCGGCTCGACCGCGGTCCTCAAGCGGATGCGGCGGACCTACACGCGCGAGCGTTACCTCGATCGGGTGGCGATGATCCGCGAGCACGTCCCGGACTGCGCCCTCACCACCGACATCATCGTCGGCTTTCCGGGCGAGACAGAGGCCGACTTCGAGCAGACCATCTCGGTGGCCGAGGAGGTCGGTTACGACGGCGCGTTCACCTTCATCTTCTCGCCCCGGCGGGGCACCGAGGCGGCCACCCTGCGCGACCAGGTTCCGCACCCGGTCAAGGTCGAGCGGCTCGAGCGCCTTGTCGAGGTCATCCAGCGCCGGGCGCGCGAGCGCGCACAGCGCTTCGTCGGCCGCTCGCTGGAGGTGCTCATCGAGGGTCCCTCGCGGACCGACGCCACGCGGCTGCGCGGGCGCTCCCGGCACAACAAGGTCGTGAACTTCGCCGGCCTCGGATCCAGCGGCGACATGGTCGAGGTGGAGATCACCAGCGCCACCAGCCAGACCCTGGCCGGCACCGAATCACTGCTGGCCCGCGCCGCTCACTGAGGGTGCAGCCAAGAGCTTCGAGCGGCTTGTTGGCTCGGTAGCCGGAGATAACTGTTCTCGGTCGCTATCGGTCTAGGACGTACAGCAATCGTGTCGGCCGCGCGTCTGCCCGCTGTTGGTTTGGCCACCTGGTGGTTGAGATCTCGCGCCGGCTTGGCTCGTCGGCGGCGAGGTGCGAACATGAGCCCCGGCTTGTGCAACCGTCGAGACGAATCGACGTTTCGCCACGCTCAGAGCGACGCGGTCAGCTCAACGTGCCAGGTGGTGGTGCGGATGCAGTACTTCGGGCAGCTCAACGACCTGGAGCTGCCCTCGCCGGTGGCGCGGATCGAGTCCCGGGCCGACGTCGCTGCGCTGGTCGACGCGTTCGAGGAGCTCTACGCCAAGGTCTACGTGCGCTCGGCACGCAGCCCCGAGCTCGGGTTCATGTTTCACCAGCGCGATCTCACGTGGTGCAGTCGACGCGGAGAAGCCCAAGCTGCCCACGAATCCTGAGACGCCGGAGGTGTCCGCCGACGCGCACACGGGCACGCGCCTGCTCTACTGGCGGGGCGACTGGGTGACCGCGGAGCTATATGAGTGGACG
>JADGPN010000466.1 GCA_017882465.1 Solirubrobacteraceae bacterium | reverse complement strand
ACCGCTGAGCTCGGCCGCGATACGAGGGGATGGGGGCGTGAGCGAGGAGGTAGACTTCTACACTCAGGGTGGCAACCTGATAGGGCCTGGCCAGTCACTCACCTTCGTGTTCTGGTGGAACGAAGGTGCGAACGCCAGCAACTACCAGGACGTCTCCATCGGCGTCCAAAACTGGAACGACAATCACAACCGTGTTCCGACGCTGGCGATAGATGGCTTCGGAACCACCATGGGCTCCCAGGATCCATCAGGTGATCAGCACATTATCCACTGGCGCACTCTCACCAATAACGTCGACGGCGCTGATTCGCCGCCCGTGATGTGGGCGTTCAATCTGATCAAGATACCGAGCGGCACGTAAGGAGCGGCAGATAGATGAAGGTGCACGTGGCCTATGCGAGTGACGGTAGCTTGCTGGGGGGAACCATCATCCACGAGGACGCGCCCGCACAATGCCGTATCGTGGCGTCCCCCGACTATCTGGTTTCGGCTTTCGACGTTCCGAGCGTCTACGCGACCCTGGATCCGGCCGACCTGTGGGCGCGCATCGCGATCGATGTCACCGATTCCGACCACAGATTGGTGATCTGTGAGTGAGCCCAATTCTTGCAACACCACCCTGCGGCCATTTCACCGCAGCGGGCTAACTACTTCCCGCGGACTCCCGAGTGGGGTGGTGAGCGTGTGTGTCACTACCCGGAACACTAGTATCCACGGTTGACCCGATATGTGGCGGATCACCGTCCCGGAGGCAATCGCGACTTTTTCCACAGCAAGTCACCAAGGAGGCCCTCATGACGCTCCCCCCAGGCTCAGATCCCGTTAGCGATACCGACGCGTCATTCCTCGGAGGGGCAGCCACGGCAAAGCTGGCTCCTGGTGCGTCGCCGAATCAGGAGGTTTGGACTCCATGAACAACCGGCAACCCGAAGCCGGAGATCAAGAGAACACTGAGTTTGAGTATCTCGGCTCCAATTTGCACCATGTCAAGGTTGGTTTTGACGCCAGCCAGCCGGCAGAACCGGTCGAGGGTGCCAAACGCTTTCCGCGCCGCAGTGCAGAAGAGGATGTACCGAGGGAGTCGCTGGCGGACCGATTGCGTAAAGGGCGAGGGAAGGGGTAGGTGATGGGCGCATCGACCGTCCAGTTCCACAACTCTTACACGACGGTCATCTACGTGGCGTACATGCGTCTCGACTACGCATGTGGCGACGAATGTGGAGATCCGTGGGATGTGCTTGGCTGGGTCCGGTTGTCGCCCGGGGATAGCCAGTCGAGAGCGAATCCCACAAACAACAAGTACTACTATTACTACGCCGAGGCGACGGACGGTGCCTACTGGGCGGGTCCATATGTCGCGGAGGTGACGAGCGACAGGTTCGAGAAATGTACCTGCCTCGGCGTGATCGTGGAAAATGGCGAGCCCAGCAACCCATATTACGACGTGGGCTTTAGGGAACTTGACACCGACGCATACGGCGGCGTGAATTTCACTCCCTGACCGCGCGCAAGGAAGGCGTGGCGTTGTAATCGGGCCGCGGTGCTCGCGAAAGACGGGCCGTATCGGCAGCGGAGTGCGGGTCGGCGACGGAGGCTGGCGTGTCACGCCGTCCGATCGCCGACGCCTCGCGACTGGAGTTGAATGAGAGTCCACGGTGTATGCCCGTCGCTGGTTCCTGGGAGGAACGCGCACTAATCAGCGCTCCGGTCGTGAGACCGCGACCGAGAATCGGCTCGCCGGTGAGCAGAGCGGGCAGCGGCAGCAGCGTAGCCGGCTCGCTCAGGCAGCGATCAACGACCCGGCGCACCACTGCCTGTGCGCTTTGACGGACGTAATGGTTGAAGGACACCTCCGGCGGGCGTTGCTTTAGCCGGCGACCATGAAGCCGGCCATCCCGCCGGGCTTGTCTCGGGACCGTGAGCGAGTGAGACGAGATCCCTCGCGGGAGCGCACGCCGCGGCGCCGCTGAGCCGCACGTCCGGCGCGTAGCGTCGGGCTTCGAGCGCCGTCCACACCGCGTGGCCGCCCCCTTGGGGGTGGCCCCAAACCCCCAAACACTGGTTTCGCCGTTAAGCTCAATCGAGTTCAACTGCCGCCCTACGCACGGCGCCCAGCAACGAGCGTGGCTCGGGAAGTCAGACCAGGCAGGGATGACGAGCCGAGGCATGAAGCCCGAGGTAATCGGGCGCAACGAGTACCCATGCATGGGAGTGCGAGTAGCAGAGCAGGCTTCGGCCCGAAGGGCCGCGCCCCCCGCTCCTCGCCTGAGCGGGGTCCCTGGCCGAAGGAGCGGCTTCGGCAGGCGGACGATTACGGGTGCTCCCTGGGCGAATCCGAAAGTGCGCTGTGGGGTGCGCACCCCCGATGGGACGATCGCAATGTCGCCAAAGGAGTCGTGCGCGCCGAGCTGGCCGGGCGCATGGATCCCGTTGATTCCGCGCGCCCCGTCCGCGGCCACCGGTCCGCACGAGCAGCCGTCAGCAGCGGCAGCGCCAGGACGCATGTTTTGTCGCCACTATGCTTCGTCTATGGGACGCAACACTGTGGCGCTACGCGTAAGCGCTACGACGCCGCTGTGAGCTTGGTGCGGATTCTGTATGTCGGTGGCCCAACTGCGGTCATCGAGATCGGTCCGTGGCGTCTGATCACCGACCCGACGTTTGATCCTCCGGGTAAGCGGTACTTCTTCGGCTGGGGGACCGCGTCGCGCAAGCTGCACGGTCCAGCGGTCGAGTTTTCGAAGCTGGCCCCGATCGACGCGGTGCTGCTGAGCCACGACCATCATGCAGACAACCTTGATCGGACCGGTCGCGAGCTGCTGCCGCAGATGGGCGCGGTCGTGACCACTGAAGCTGGTGCTCGTCGCCTCGGCGCCGGCGCGCGGGGGCTGGCGCCGTGGGGCACCACGGTGCTCGAAGCCGACGGGCGCCCGCCGATCGAGATCACTGCAACGCCGTCCCGTCACGGACCCCCCGGTTCGGGTCCGATCGTTGGACAGGTAATTGGATTCAGCCTGAAGTGGGAGGGCCAGTTGCACGGGTCGCTGTGGCTCTCAGGGGACACAGTCCTCTTCGGTGGTGTGCGTGATGTCGCGCGTCGAATCCGGGTGTCGACTGCGGTGCTGAACCTCGGCGGCGTGACCTTCCCATGGCTGTCAGGCCCGCTGCGCTACACGTTGAATGCTGACGAGGCGATCGAGCTGTGCCGCGAGATCGATCCACGGTCGATCGTTCCGCTTCACTTCGAGGGGTGGAAGCACTTCCGAGAGCCACGCGATACCGCCATCCGAGAGTTCGCCGCCTCGCCCTTTCGAGACCGGATCCACTGGCTGGCGCGCGGCGCGACGATCGAAGTCGAAGTCTGAGCAACGCGCGTGCCCGAGCGCGAACTCGCTGCGCGTCGGCATAGTGCAAACAGAATCTGCGCCGGCGGACGCAAGGCCGTTAGCCCCGATCCACAGTCCTCAGGAGGACTGTGTCGCTTGGTGCTCTCTGCGACGCCAGCCGGCGGACTCGGCCGCGCCGCTACACCGTGGTGCTTCGCCGCCGCCCTGTCCCTTCCGTCGAAACCAGGCTGGTGAACCCGCCGCCGATTGCGGCTACGAGGCCCCTCCCTGATGGGAAATTACGCTGGGGTCAAGGCAAACGCTTGGATCACGCGGCCTGCGGGAGCGGTTGAAGGGTGACGGTGTGGCCGAGGGATTGCAGGCGGGCGACG
>JADGPN010000465.1 GCA_017882465.1 Solirubrobacteraceae bacterium | reverse complement strand
CGGGCTCACGCGGGCGTTGTCGGCGGCGATGGCACCGTCGCGGGAGCGACGCTCGGCGCATGATCCTGGGGTGGTGCTGCGCGATCTGGCGGTGATGCTGGCCGACGGCGGCGAGTGCCTGGCTGACCTGGGAGCTCAGCGCGATCAGCCCGACCTGTACGGGAACGTGGCGTCTGACTCGACCGCGTTCCGGGTGATCGATTCCGTCGACGAGGAGTGCCTTTCCCGGTTGCGGGCGGCGGTCGCGCTCGGACGGGCGGGGGCGTGGAGGGTCGGGGCGCGGCCGGAGCGCTCGCTCGCGCGGTGGCACGGTCGTCCTGAGCGGACGGTGATCGATCTCGACGCGACGCTCACGTGCGCCTCCTCGGAGAAGGAGCAGGCGCACGGGAACTTCAAGGGCGGCTACGGTCATCATCCGCTGCTGTGCTATCTCGATGGGACGGGCGAGGCGCCCGCCGGGATCCTGCGGCCCGGGAACGCCGGGTCGAACACGGCGGCTGATCACAAGCTGGTGCTCGACCTCGCGCTCGAGCAGCTCGACCCCGCCGCGCTGCAGGGCGAGATCCTGGTGCGCGCCGACGGCGCCGGCGCGACGCACGATCTGACCGTGTACTGCCGTGAGGGACGGATGCGTTTCTCGTTCGGGTTCGACCTCTCCGAGCCGGTCCGCGACGCGATCGTCAACATGCCCGAGACGGCGTGGGTAAAGGCGATCCGCTCTGACGGCACAGAGCGCGAGCACAGCCAGGTGTGCGAGATCACCGACCGCGTCGACCTCTCGACATGGCCCGAAGGCTCGCGGCTCATCGCCCGGCGCACGAAGCTCAAAGAAGGCGACCAGCAGTCGTTCGCCGACCACGACGGCTACCGCCTCGCGGTGTTCCTCACCGACCAGGAAGGCGAGAGCATCCCCCATCTCGACCTTGACCACCGCGGCCACGCTCGCGTTGAGGACCGCATCCGCCAAGCCAAGGACTGCGGCCTGTCCAACCTCCCGTTCCGCAGCTTTCACCACAACCAGGTGTGGCTATGGCTCGTTCAGCTCGCCCAAGACCTCGTCGCATGGACCCAGCAGCTCTGCCTCGCAGACGAAGCCCGCGCGTGGGAGCTGAAAAGATTGCGCTACCGGCTGCTGCACCAGTCAGGGCGGATCGCCCGCCACGCCCGCCGCACGATCCTGCGGCTCTCACGCGACTGGCCCTGGGCAGGGCAGCTCGCCGCCGCATTCTCACGCCTGCAAGCGCTCCCAGCCCCGACAGGCTGACCGGGGCGCCGCCGGCGCCGCCACCGACGGCCATCCATGGGACACCCGGGCGTCAGCCTGCCCACAAACCGCTCACCAACCACCAACTGAACGTGCCAGAACCGCCGGCGCCACCGTCAACACGCCAATCGCCACCCGCCCCGTCCCGACACACCCCATCTCAACCGCTCGGAGAGCCCCGCGCGATCGTTACTGCAAGCGACGCGATTCCGCGCCTACTGCAAGATCGAGGTTGAGCGTGCTGAACGCCGAGAAGGGCTGGGATTCCGGACTTTCGTCACGCCAGTTATAAAGGCGTGAGCCCTAATCGGCGAGATCGACCGCTGGGTGATCGGGCAAGCGGCTCGGCTCGCGGGCCACGGCCACCCTGTCGAGTTCAATCTCTCCGCAAGCTCACTCAGCGAGCCGGGTATCGCGAACAGCATCGCCCACGCCTTCCGCCAAGCCGGCGCAGACCCGAAGCTGGTGATCTGTGAGATCACCGAAACCAGCCTGCTCAACAACGAGCAACTCGGACTCACGTTCGCGAACCGGCTCACCGCGCTCGGATACGGACTCGCGCTCGACGACTTCGGCACCGGATACGGCGGGCTTACCTATCTCACCCTCCTTCCGGCCACTCACATCAAGATCGACCGCAGCTTCGTTATGAACCTGCCGCGAAGCCCTCCCAACCAGCACTTGGTCCAAGCGATCGTCAGCCTTGGTAAGGGATTCGAGAAGAAGACGGTCGCGGAGGGTGTCGAGGACCAGGAGACTCTGAAGCTCCTCAAGGCGATGGGCGTCGACTACGCCCAGGGGTATTACCTCGGCCGGCCGGCACCCAGCGGCGAAGTATTCGTCGATTGCTTAGCTTCGCCTCCTCCGGAGCCAACCAAAGCCACCGGCTCAACTACGGCAGACGCCGCCAGGCCAACAGCGGCCTCTACTGCACGGTGATCGCCCGCACGCGCGCTCACCCACCAACCATCGATTACCTCAAACCACGCACCCCGGAACGCCAGACCACGCTCGGGATCGTCCGCTGCCTTCCAGCCCGACCGCGCACGCACGATCTGCCAGGGTCTGACCCAACCCGCGGCCCCACCCCGAAGCGAGGAACACTCAACAACAACAGACAGCTTCAACGGCTCGATACTGGTCACGCCCACCCCGAGGCAGGATGCTGTCTCAAAGCGCTCGCGCACACGCGCCTGCGACGCAAGCAGGTCCCGCGGATCGCATTGCCGCAGTCCCGCTGATCGCGCCAACGGTTTCGCCCGCGGCCGACCGCCCAGTCGGCATAACCGGAAAGTCGGCATAAAGGGAGGGTCATCACGAGCGCCGTGCGGCTGCCTGCGGTCCGGGTTACGCTTCCGCAGACAGCGTACGTGGTGCTGGGTTTGATGTCGGTGCGGCCGAGAGCCGGCCACGAGTTGGCCGGCTATGCGCAGGGGTCGCTTGGGAACTTCTCTCCAGTGACGCGCAGCCACGTCTACTCCGAGCTTGACCGGCTGTGCCGGCTCGGTCTCCTCGAAGCCCACGGAGGTGCGCCAGGAGCGGTTCCCTACCAAATCGCGTGTACGAGATCACCGCCGAGGGTGAGGGCGTCCCAGGACTGGCTGGAGGAATCGCCGGTCGATCCCGAGCGGCAGCGCGATCCGTTCCTGGTGAGGGTGTTCTTCGCCGATCGGATGTCGTCGGCGCGGCTGGTGGCGATCCTCGACGCCTATGAGACCGAGGCCCGGGCACGGCGCGACCGGCTGGGGGAGGTGGCACATAGGCTGGCGGACCGTCCGCACGCCACGTTTCGCCGGGCGACGGCGATGTTCGGCGTACGGCGCGAGCAGGCAAAGCTGGACTGGATTGCAGACGTACGTCCGCTCCTACTCGCGGCTGCCGGATCTGGTTCGGTGCGGGAAGGCGAGGAATGCTGAGCTCGCTCGGGTTCGTCTCGTCTACTCGACCGATCGGAGCGCGATTGAAGATCCTCGCTATCGGCGCCACAGGGGGACTTGGCTGGGACGTTGTCGACGCCGCGATCGTGGGCGGCCACAAAGCCGCGGCGCTGGTGCGCGATCCGACTCGGGCTGCGCTGCCAGAGACGGTCGAGGTCGTCCGGGGCGACGTTCTCAACCCGGCCTCGCTCACGGCCGCGCTTGACGCGCGCGATGCTGTGATCTGCGCGCTGGGCACGCCCAGCCCCCTCCGCCGCAGCACGCTGCTCGAGGAGGGCACCGCGGATCTCGTTGGCGCGATGAGCCGGACGGCGGTTCGCGTGCGTCACCCTTCTTGGGGTCGGTGCCAGTCGGGAAAACGCGTCAGTGTTCTACGTCAGGGTGATCTTGCGGGTGCTCGCGCCGATGCTGTCTGACAAGGAGCGACAGGAGGAGGTAGTGTGCGGCAGCGACCTCGAATGGGTGTCGGTAGGCCGGGTCGGTTCGTCGCGGGGAGGCCGAGCGGCGATCTCCGCGTGATCCG
>JADGPN010000464.1 GCA_017882465.1 Solirubrobacteraceae bacterium | reverse complement strand
AGCTACTTGCGGCGCCTTGTTGGCCGCCGTCTTCGCCTGGTTCGCGATCCTCTTCACCGGTTCGCTACCCACCCACCGTGTTCGAGTACATCGAGGGCGTGATCCGGTGGCACAACCGCGTCGCGGCCTACGCGTTCCTCCTGATCACCGACCGCTACCCGCCCTTCAGCCTGCAGCCCTGAATATCTGCGGGCGGCGATCGGAGGGGGAGATACAACCTCCACGCGTGGCCGGCTGACGCCCAGGCAGTCTGACCCCCCCGCTCAGCGTTGGCTGAGGAGCTGCTCGAGTCGGTCGAGGATCACGTCGAGCCCGAAGGTGAATTCGTTGTCGTAGTCGTAGCCTGCCTTCGCGACGTGGCCGCCGACGACCTCGACGAGATGGGGGTAGTCGGAGAGCGCCTCGGCGTAATCGACCATCTGGCGCTGCGCCTCGGCGGCGAAGTCCTCCGGGGTCTGCGAGGACATGTCGCTCTGCTGTAGGGCGAAGCCGTAGATGTATGCGTCCTGCACCGACATGGCGTGGACGGTCATCTCGATCGAGAAGCCGGCGGCACGCAGGCAGCCGAGGACGGCGTTGTGGATGTGGAGGTTGTTGGGCCCGTGGGTGGTCCGGCCCTCCATCTCGCCGATCGCCCAGCGATGCCGGTTGAGGGCCTCACGGGTCGAGGCCGCGCGCTTGCTCAGCTCCGCCTTCCAGTCTCCGCCGGCCGCGGGCGCCTCGATCTCGCCGAAGACGATGTCGACCATCCCGTCCAAGAGATCCGTCTTGTTCGCGACATGGTTGTAGAGCGACATCGCTTCGACGCCGAGCTCCTTGGCGAGCTTGCGCATCGTCAGCTCTTCCGCGCCGCGCGCGTCGGCCAGGGCAATCGCGGCACGCAGGACGCGCGCTCGGCTGAGCGGCGTCCGTTTCGGCGGGTTTTCTTGGGTCTCTACGGCCATCTCGTCGCGTCCTCCGCGCGCCGCCAGCGTAAATCGTGCAGCGGCGGCCTTGACTTACTTACAGCGTAAGTGTAGCGTAGCGATCATGAACTTACAGCGTAAGTCCGACAGCATCAACGAAAGGACGGACCGGATGTCCAAGCGCAACTCGATGACCACCCTCACACGGTGGGTTCTGCGTCACAAGAAGCTCGTCGTGGGGCTCTGGCTCGTTCTGGCGATCGGCGGGTTCGCCGCCATCAAGCCCGCCGGCGACGCTCTCTCGACCTCGTTCAACATCCCTGGCAGCGAGGCCTTCACTGCCAACAGCCGCATCGCGAAGATCTACGGCAACGGTGGTGACGTCGCCCCGATCGTCGCTGTCGTGACGCTGCCGAGGGGCAGCAGTGTTGATTCCCCGGGCGTCGGGCACGAGCTCACAGCCGCTCTCGCCAAGGTCAAGACTGCGCTACCTCACGCGCGACTGGCGTCCTACGCGTCGACTCACGACCGGGCGTTCGTCTCCAAGGACGGCCGGACCACGTTCGCGCTCATCTCCATCCCGGCGCTGGGCGGAGTCAACCCAGGCCAGAGTGAAGCCCGCCAGGCGCAGGCCGCGTTGGCCGGCATCGACGTTGGCGGAGCGCCCGTCCGGATCACCGGGCTGGATGCTCTGCGCGCCGCTGCCGCTGACGGCAACAAGGGCGGTGGCGCGAGCCTGGCCATCGAGGCGTTGATTGCCGGCGGCGGTGCCCTGCTCGTGCTGGCCTTCGTGTTCGCGTCGTGGATGGCGATCGTCCCACTGCTGATGGCGATGGTCGCGATCCCGACGACCTTCCTGCTGATCTGGCCGCTGGCGGCCGCCACTGACGTGTCGGTGATCGTGAAGTTCCTTGTCGCGCTGATCGGCCTGGCGATCGCCATCGATTACGCGCTGCTGGTCGTCGTGCGCTGGCGTGAGGAGCGCCTGCGCCCGGGGACGAGCAACGAGGCGGCGGTCATCGAGGCCATGCAGCACGCCGGGCGTGCGGTCGTCTTCAGCGGCTCCACCGTCGGCATCTCCCTTCTCGCGCTCGTCGTGCTCCCGGTGCCGTTCCTGCGCAGCCTCGGCATTGCCGGCATGCTGATACCGCTGGTCAGCGTCGCGGTGGCAGTGACCTTGCTGCCTGTCGTATTGGCAACGATCGGCCCGCGGCTCGACCGTCGTCACACGGGCCGCGAGGACCGGGTCAGCAGCGGGTGGTCGGCCTGGGCTCGCGGCATCGTCCGCCACCGCGCAGTCGCGGCCGTGACGTCGATGGCCATCTTGGGCGCACTCCTGGTTGCCGCGTCCTCGATCCAGCTCGGCAACCCGCGCGCTGACTCGCTGGCGCAGTCAGGCACGGCTCGTGTCGGGCTGGATCAGCTGATCGCTTCGGGGATCGGCACCGGGCCGCTCTCGCCCTTCGAGTCGCTGATTCGCTCGGGCGATCCCGAGGTCGTCGCGCACGCCCTGGCCAAGGTCCACGGCGTCCAAAGCGCCGTCGCGCCGGCCGACTGGCGGCACCAAGGGACCGCCGTCATGACCGTCATCCCGACCGCCGACGGCAACTCGCCCGAGGGCCGGGCGACGCTCGACCGCATCCGGGCCGCGACTCACAACCTGCCTGCGGATGTCGTGACCGGCGGTGCCGCGGCGCAGAGTGCCGACTTCCTTGACTCGGTCTACGGCAACTTCCCGCTCGTCATCGCGCTCATCAGCGCTCTGACGTTCCTGCTGCTGGCGCGGGCGTTCCGCTCGCTGATCCTGCCGCTCAAGGCCGTCCTGCTCAACCTGCTCTCGGTCAGTGCCGCCTGGGGACTCATGGTCCTCGTCTGGCAACACGGCTGGGGATCGCACGCGATCTGGGGCATCGAAGCCACCGGCTCGATCAACGTCGAAATGCCGATCGTGGTCTTCGCCTTCCTATTCGGCATCTCGATGGACTACCAGGTATTCATCATCAGCCGGATGCGCGAAGCCTACGACCGGACCGGGTCGACAGACCAAGCCGTCGTCGAGGGCATCGGCCGCACCGGACGCCTGGTGACCAGCGCGGCCCTGATCCTCGGACTGGCGTTCGTCGCCATGAGCGCCGGCCCCGGGACCGAGGCCAAGATGTTCGCGACCGCCTTGGGCGGCGGCATCCTGCTGGACGCCACGCTCATCCGCGGGATCCTCGCGCCAGCGCTGGTCGCCCTCCTGGGCCGCTGGAACTGGTGGCTGCCGCGTCAGTCAGCACGGCTGCTCCGCGTCGAACCCTCAGGAGTAATGCCCGAGACCGAGGCCGTTCCCCAGCCAGCCTAGCCTGACGTGAAGGCCGGCCTGGGCTGCACGCCGGAAAACGAAGGGCCTGGCGTCATGCCAGGCCCTTGGTTCTGCTCCCTCCTTGCGGCGGATCTCGCCAGCCGGGCTCTCGCTTTCCTGCCGCGGCGCACATCTCGCGGCTCCCCGGGCGAGCCCTCCTGAGCGCGGAACTCGAGCACGTGGGGCCGCAGGTGCTAGCAGGCTCCTTGCAAGCGATCCGGTCGAAGCGGAAGTCCGCGGCGAGCCAGGCGGCGCTGACGCTCCGGAACGGAAGCAGCCACGTGGCGGCGGACTCCGCCGGGGCTCCGATGAGAGTTCGCCTCCCGTTCCTGAGCGGCGGCGTCGGACAGTCCGATCGGGCCGATCGTGACTGCTGCAATTAGCCCGATGCGGCAGTCTCGGCGCCCGGCGGGAGTGCTCGTCTGCACGGAAGCAGCAGTCGCCCTGTCCGGCGGGTCCTCTGTCGGGGAGACACCGA
>JADGPN010000017.1 GCA_017882465.1 Solirubrobacteraceae bacterium | reverse complement strand
CTTCTCGACCGCGGGGATGAACCCGGACGGGATCACTCCCCCTTTGATCGCGTTGACGAACTCGAACCCGGCGCCGGACTCGAGCGGCTCGATCTCGATGTGGCAGTCGCCGAACTGGCCGCGGCCGCCGGTCTGCTTCTTGTGGCGCCCGTGGGCCTTGGCCGAGCGCCGGATCGTCTCCTGGTAGGGCACGCGCGGCGGCTTCAGGTTGACCTCGGCGCCGAAGCGCGACTTCAGCCGCTCGACGATCACCTCGACGTGGACCTGTGAGAGCCCGGCCACGATCTGCTCGCCGGTCTGGGGATCGCGGTGCAGATCGATCGTCGGGTCCTCCTCCTGCAGCCGGCGCAGGGCCGTGAACACCTTGTCCTCGTCGCCCTTGCTCTTGGGCTCGACCGAGAACGCCATCACCGGAGCCGGGAGCTTCACGCTGGGCATCTCGATCGGCTCGTCACGGGAGGCCAGCCAGTCGCCGGCCCTGGTCTCCTTCAGCTTGGCCACCGCGCCGATGTCGCCGGGCCCGAACTCGCTCGTGTGCCCGGTCTGGCCGCCGTCGAATGTGACCAGCGGGCCGACGCGCTCCTTCGCGTGGGAGCGGGTGTTGAGCACATGGGAGTCCTGCTTGAGCGTGCCCTGGTAGACACGGAACAGGTTGATGCGGCCCGCGAACGGGTCGGCGCGGGTCTTGAACACGTAGACGAACAGCTCCTGGTCGTCGACCGGCTCGAGGGTGACCTCGCCGACCTCGAGCCCGCCGTGCTTGACGGGAGAGGGCAGGTCCTCGACGATCGCGTCCAGGAGCCGGTTGGTGCCGAGGTTGCGCGTCGCCACCCCGCAGGTGACGGGGAACATCGCGCCGTGGTTGGTGCTGTCCTTAAGCGCGGCCACGATCTCGTCGTGCGAGATCTCCTCGCCCTCGAGGTAGCGCTCCATCAGCGCGTCGGAGTTCTCGGCCACCTCGTCCATCAGCTTCTCGCGGTACTCCTCGGCTTGTGCGCGGAGCTCCTCGGGCATCGGGATCTCGGTGCAGTTCTCGCGTCCGGCGCCCTCGTAGCGATAGGCCTTCATGTCGACGAGGTCGACCAGCCCGGTGACGTCGTGCTCGGAGCCGATCGGGATCTCGGTGGCCACCACGTGGGGGCCGAAGGATGCCTTGAGCGAGTCGAGCGTGCGGAAGAAGTCGGCCCGCTCGCGATCGAGCATGTTGACGAAGATCAGCCGCGCCAGATCGAGCTCGGCCGCGCGCTGCCACAGTCGGTTGGTGTGGACCTCGACGCCCATGACCGCGTTGACCAAGAACACGGCCGACTCGCACACACGCAGCGCGCCGAGGGCATCGGCGATGAAGCTGGAGTCGCCAGGGGTGTCGATCAGGTTGACCTTGCGGTCCTGCCACTCGAATGAGGACAGTGCCGCGGAGATCGACATCTGGCGAGATTTCTCGTCCGCGTCGGAATCCGAAACGGTGGTGCCGTCGACGACGGAACCCAGCCGGTTGACGGCGCCGGCCTGGAACAACAGCGCCTCGTGCAGCGAGGTCTTGCCACTGCCCCGGTGGCCGACGAGAGCCACGTTGCGAATCCGATCCGCGGCCTTGTGCATGCCCAGACTCCTCTCCTCGATGCCGAAGCCGCGACGATAGCGCCTTCGTACGGGTGCGCGCGCCGCCTTCGTGCGGGTGCCCGCGCGAGCACTTCAGCGGCTGACCCGTGGCGCGGCGCGTCGTCCCGGCTCCGGATCGGAGGCCGGCGGCTAGCGCAGCTCGGTGGCCAGCTTGGACCGCAGCCGCAGCACCGCCTTGGTGTGCAGCTGTGAGACCCGGGACTCGGTCACGCCGAGAACCTCGCCGATCTCTCGCAGCGTCAGGTTCTCGTAGTAGTAGAGCGCCACGACCAGCTTCTCGCGCTCGGGCAGGGCGGCGATCCCGTCCGCGATCCGGTCCCGGAGCTCGCCCTGGTCGACGATCGCCTGGGGGTCGGGCGCGCCGCGGTCGGGTAGCGTGTCGAGCAGCGACACCTGGTCTCCGGTCGAGTCCGAGACCGTCCACAGCTCATCGAGCGCAACCATCGTCGAGTTGGAGATCTGCAGCAGCGCGTCCTGCAAATCCTCGAGCGTGATCTGCAGCTCGGTCGCCATCTCCTCGTCGGTCGGCGCCCGGCGCAGTCGCGCCTCGAGCTTCATGTTCGCCCGCTCGAACTCCCTGGCCCGCGCGCGGACCGACCGCGGCACCCAGTCCATCGAGCGCAGCTCATCGATGATCGCGCCCCGGACGCGCGGGATCGCGTACGTCTCGAACTTGATCTCGCGGGCGAGATCGAAGCGCTCGATGGCCGAGATCAATCCCCCAAGGCCGTAGGAGATCAGGTCGGCCTCCTCGACGTGCGCGGGCAGCCCGGAGCTCATCCGGCCGGCGACGTACTTGACCAATGGTGAGTAGGCGACCACGAGCCGCTCGCGCGCGCGCTCTTCGCCTGAGGACTTGTAGCGTCTCCAGAGGTCGTGCAGCTCGATCGTTTTTACGTTCGTTTCCAGCTCTCCCCCAGTGTGCTAAGCGCGCGGGTGGGCCCGTGCATAGGCGGACCTCAGTCGCCCCGACTCTACCCGAGTGTAGACCTGCGTCGTCGAGATGCTTGCGTGTCCCAACAGCTCTTGGATCGCCCTCAGGTCCGCGCCCCCCTCGAGCAGGTGGGTGGCGAACGAATGCCGGAGCGCGTGCGGATGGGCATCCACGAGGGCCGGGGCCTGCGAGGCCGCCTGGCGCGCCCACGTCCGCAGACGCCGCCGAACGTCCGAGGTGCCGAGCCGGCGCCCGGACTTGGACAGGAACAGCGCCGGCGCGCGCCGCGAGGGCGTCTCGGACCCGATCTCGCGCTCGCCGTCGACCTCCAGGGCGGGGCGGCCGCGCGCCAGGTAGCGCTCGAGGGCCCGCAGCGCGTGCTCGCCGGCCGGGACCAGCCTGGTCTTGCCTCCCTTGCCCTCGACGCGGACGGACTCGGCGTCGAAGTCGACGGACCCCACGTCGAGCGAGACGAGCTCCTCGGCTCGCAGCCCCGAGGCATAGGCGAGCTCGAACAGCGCCCGGTCCCGGAGCTCGAGCGGCGTGGTGGCCGGGATCCGGTCGAGCAGCTCGGCCACCTCGGAGGCCTTGAGCACGCGCGGCAGGCGCTGAGACCGCTTGGGCGATGAGAGCAGCTCGGCGGGATTCTCCCCCCGTTGCCCGAGCTCGACGAGCGTCCGGAAGAAGCCGCGCAGGGCCGCCAGCTTGCGGGCCACCGTGGCCGGCGCCTGCCCGCGCTCGGTCAGGCTGGCCGCGTACCGGCGCAGCGCGCGCACGTCGATCGAGCGCGGCTCGAGGTCGCTCGCGGCGGCCCAGGCGGCGAACTGCCGGAGGTCGTTGCGGTAGGCGTCGCGCGTGTTCGGCGCCGCGGCGCGGCGGCGGAGATCGCTCTCGAACGAGGCCAGCGCCGCGACCCACGGCTCGGAGATCGCCGCCCGACCATTACCCTCCGCGGTCATGGGCGTCTTCTTCATCGACACGACCACAGGTCAGGTCGCCACCCTACGCCAATTCGGCGAGGCCGGGGTGGTCTCCGCGGGATCTGTGCCCGAGCGCCCGTGGCATCGCATCCAGGGCCCAAGCGACGCCAGCACGCTCTGGTACGCGGTGCTGCGCAAGAAGATCGGGCGGAGCGGGGACACATACATTGGCGCTCTGGCTATTCGTCACCAGCCGCACCATGCCTCCTTGCTGGAGCGCGGATGGGAGGAAGTGCCGGTCGGCGAGATCGGGGCGAGTGTCGTCAAGCCGTGACGGGCGCAGAGGGGCTGCGCAGGCGCTGGCGCCTCAGGCGACGTGCACCAGGGTCCCGATCGGCGTGTACGGGTAGACGGCGCCGGCGGAGCTGAGCGGCATCTCGACGCAGCCGAGGCTCTGCGGGAAGCCGTACTGAGCGCGCGTGAACGCATGCAGTGCGTCACCGCCGTTGAAGTAGCTGATGTACTGGATCCCGGGATCGCTGTAGTGGCTCCCGTCCGGGTTGGTTCCGGACATCGTCCCCGAGGGCATGTGCTCGAACACAGGGTAGGTGCCGGTCGCGGTCGGGGCTGAGGCGATTCCGGTGTTGACCGCGCTGGTGACCCGCGTCCTGCCGTTGTGCCAGAGCTCGAGCTTCTGCGCGGCGACGCTGACCGACACAAAGGTGTACCCAAATGTCGAGCGCTTACCCGCGATCACCGCGGCCATCAGGGACCGCCACACAGCCGGCCCGACGACCCCGTCGGTGGTCAGGGCGTGTTCGTTCTGGAACGCCATCAGCGCGCCGCGCGTGACCACGCCACCGACTCCGGGGGCCCAGAAGCCGCGCAGCGAGGCAGGGGTGTTCGCGTAGCGCCAGGTGAACGTGCCGGCGGGCGGGTGCACCGCTGCCGACTCCTGCGCGGCGGCCGTGTGGGCCACCCCGGCGCCCGCGTAGTTGAACTTGAGCGGCAGGTAGCCGAGCAGGGCGAGGATCTGCTGCATCCTCAGCGTCGACCCTGCGGGGACCGTCCAGCTCGCCCTCGCGCCGCCGGCGCTCTGCCGGCCGCCGACGAGCTGCACGCCGCCCGGCAGCTGGATCCGGACCGTGGCCGAGAGACCGTATCCGTAGCCCTCGGGCTTGAACACGATCGTATGGGCGTTGACCGTGTGCCAGGTTCCGGCGGTCGCCGGCGACACCGGTGGCCGCGAGGACCCGAGGGCCACGCCGACCGGCTTGGAGAAGGTGAGGGTGATCGGCGTGCTCGGCTCGATCCGGCTGCCCGGGGCCGGGCTGGCCACGGCGCTGGCCGCCGAAGCGCCGGCCGGGAACCAGCTGACGTAGGCTGCGCGCGAGGTCTCCCAGATCCGGGGTGCGGCGGCGACCTGGACCGTGCCGGCGTCCGCGCTGCGCGGCAGGTTCACCTCGGACACCGGGCTCGCGAGCACGCGGCGGTGCAGCTGACCGGGCGATCCGAAGGCGAGCACCTGAACCGGCGCATTGAACTGCAGATGCACCGGCGCGCCCGACCGCAGGGTCAGGTAGTGCGAGAGCAGGTGCGCGGCCGGCGCGCGCAACGACAGGTGCAGGGTGTCGCTGCTGCCGCTGAGCCACGAGATCCATCCGGGGTGCTTGACGACCACCTGGACCGAGACCAGCTCCGTCGCCGGGACGAGCTTGCGCGGCCACAGCTGGTCGCCGCGGACCTCGAGCGGGATCGGCCGGCCGCCTGCGCCGGTGGCGGTGGCGCTGGTGATCGTGCCGCCGCCGAGCGGCATCTCGACCTTGGCCAGGGCCCTCGAATCGGCGCTCAGGGTCGGGTTCGAGGACAGCAGCAGCACCCCGGCCACGACGAGCCCCGCGAGCACCAGGACGAGCGCCAGCGCGACATAGCGCCAGGGTCCGCCGCGGCGTGGAGTAGCAAGCGGCGCGCCGGTTCCGTCAACCGACTTGCCAGGCCTCACTGTCGTCCTCAGGTACGAAACTGGAGTCACTACGAATCCCCCAATGGAGTTACCGCGCACCCACCAAGCCGGATGCTAGCGGGCGCGGTGCGTCGAACGGAAAGGGGTCGAGAGAATTCTCATGATTTGCAAGCGGCCTTTCACTGCGCGGCGCTCGAGGGACGCCAACGAGCAAGGTTTCGATCCAAGGCCGCCAAGACCTCCTTCCGGGCGCGGTTGGCGGCCTCGAAGCGGCGCAGCTCGGCTAGTGCGGAGGCCTCAAGCGAGGAGGCGATCTCGATCACCTCCTCGGCGGTGAGGTCGTCGTAGGAGGGCAGCGGAGCCCGGGCGCTCGCCGGGGAGTCCGCCGCGTCCGACGGCCGCAGGGCCGCGAGCGTGCGCTCGAGCTGGGCGATCTGAGCCGCCGAGGGTCGCCAGACCCCCTGCCCGCGATCGGGCGCCGACTGCACGCTCGGACTCCAGCGCAGGAACTCCTCGATCTCGCGCTCGTAGTGATAGGACTCGGCGCCGCTGCGCAGCAGCGGGCGCAGTCGCTGCTGGGCTCGGAGCTTGAGTACGGCCTCCCGCGTCGTGTACCTGAAGCTGTACCCGCTCGCCTTCAGGCGGCGGTTGTCCAGCCCGCGGCCGAAGCGCAGCTGACGCACCATCTCGACCGGGATCCGGAGTCCGAGCCGTCGCAGCTGGGCGGCGGTGAAGCCCGTCCCCCACGGCGGCAGCAGGGGCAGCAGCGGCTTGCCCAGCAGCGACACGACCTCCGAGAGCGCCAGCACGCCATCGGCGGCGGCGTTGTAGATCCCCGGCAGATCGTGGCGGACAGCGTGCTCCAGCACGCCGACGATGTCGTCCTCGTGGATGAACTGATAGCGCGGGTCGAAGCCGAGGATCGAGGGAACCACGGGAAGGGAGAGCAGCGCCAGGTGCGACGTGTGCAGATCGCCGCCGATCCCGTTGGCCACGCGCAGGACGCTCACCGTGGTGTCCGGGTTCCGGGCGGCGAAGTCCGCCACCGCCTCCTCGGCCTCGACGATGTCGCGCTCGATCGCGGTGCGCGGGGGATGCGGCCGGATCATGTCCTCGGAGAAGAACGCCGGATCGTCCTGCTCGCATCCGTAGTAGTGGGCCGAGGACTTGAACACGAACTTGCGCACCGGAGACTCGCTTCCCGAGCACGCCGCGAGGATGTTCATGGTCCCGATCACGTTCGTCTCGTGCGCGAGCTTGAGCGGAGCGGTGAGCGGATCGACGACCAGCCTGGTGTCGATCACGGTGTCGATCGCGGCCGCGTTGATGATGCGGCGGATCAATCCGTGCTGGGTGTCCACGCGGACGAACTCGGTCCGCTCGAGCTGATGGCGAGGGTCGCTGGAGTCGACGCCGATGATCGCCTGCGCGGCGGGCTCGCGCTCGAGCGCCTGGGCCAGACGCCCGCCCCAGTACGACGACAGCCCCGTGATCAGAATTCGCCGAGAGTCCATGGTGCGTGCGCGGGAGCGACTACCCGAGCCAGACGCTCCGGCGCGCCGCGACCATCTCGAACAGGTTCTCCTGGATCAGAGCCCGGATGTCGTGACTGAGAGTCTGTACGAGCCCCTGGTCCTCCCACGGCGCGTCGCCGAGCTCATCGGTCCACACGGGCTCGAGAAAGCGGATCCGGAACTTGGCCGGCAGCGGCAGCGGTGACGTCACCGGGACGGAGGGGAGCCGCGTCAGGCGGCGGAGCAGGCTCAGGCGCGCAAACACGGGCTGGGCCTCCTCCGCCCCCACGACTGCGATCGGGACGATCGGCGCCCTGGCCCGCATCGCCGCCTCGACGACGCCCCCGCGACCGAAGCGCCGCACGCGGTAGCGGTCCCTGAGCCGCTTCTCGGCGCCCTGGCGGCCCTCCGGGAACACCAGCACCAGCTGCCGCTCATCGAACAGCAGCCGGTGGACGTTGGCGGGATGGGCGGGAACGCCGCCGATCTTGGTGGCCAGCATGCCGACCCCCGGGAAGCCCGTGAACGAGGGCTCCATCGTCAGGTGCAGCGGGCGCGGGTGGGCATGCTCCTCGCGGATCGCTTTGCCGATCATGGCCCCGTCGGGGGGCACCGCGCCGGCATGGTTGGCCACCAGCAGCGCGCCTCCGTGATCGGGCACGTTCTCGACGCCCTCGACCTCGACCCGGAACCAATAGTGGTAGAGGAACTCGTACAGGGTCCTGTCGACGAGACCCTCGACGCGCTCGGAGCGACCCCAGTCGGTCACCTGCCGCTCGGGCTCCAGGCCGGGCAGGAACTGACGCAGGTCCCCGGGCGCGAGCGGAAGCTCGCGGCGCAGATCGTTCAGCGCCAGCTCGACGGTCGCCCCGTCGGCAACCGGATCGCCGGCGGTCTCGTGCTCGCCGGCCGTCTCATGCTGCTCGGGGGGATCGGCCATGCCGGTCCGATTCTCCCAGGGAACCCGCTAGAACGTGACGGCGCCCTGCGAGGCGCTCGACACCAGCCGGGCGTACTTCGAGAGCGCCACACCCGCATGTGGCCGCTCCGGCGGCGCATAGTCTGCCACCCGGACGAGGATCTCCTCGTCCGAGAGCGCCACCTCGAGCCGGCGAGCGGCCACGTCGATCGTGATCTCGTCGCCGTCTCTGATCGCCGCGATCGGGCCACCGCGCGCCGCCTCGGGCGCGACGTGACCGGCCATGAAGCCGTGGGTGGCGCCAGAGAAGCGGCCATCGGTGATCAATGCCACGTCCTCGCCGAGGCCCTCGCCCACGAGCGCCGCGGTGACGGCCAGCATCTCCCGCATCCCGGGACCGCCGGCCGGCCCCTCGTTGCGGATCACGACCACGTCCCGGGCCTTGATCTCCCGGGCGGTGACCGCGCGCATCGCGTCCTCCTCGCCCTCGAACACCCGCGCCGGGCCGATGTGCAGCCGCCGCTCGTGACCGGCGAGCTTGACTACGCATCCCTCCGGGGCGATGTTGCCGCGGAGGATCGCCAGTCCGCCCGTGGGCTTGATCGGATCCTCCAGCGGGCGCACCACGCGCTGGCCGTCGGTCTCCCGGGCCTCCTCGGCGATCTTGCCCACCGTGTCGCCGGTGACCGTCACGGCCTGCTCGTGCAGCAGCCCGGCGTCCTTGAGACGCTTCATAACCAGCGGGACGCCACCCGCCTCATACAGGTCAACCGCCACGTACTGTCCGCCGGGCTTCAGGTCGCATAGCAGCGGCGTGCGCTCGCTGATCCGGTCGAAATCGTCGATCGAGAGCTCGACGCCGATCTCCTTGGCGATCGCCAGCAGGTGCAACACGCCGTTGGTGGACCCGCCGCTGCAGGCGATCGCCGCGATCGCGTTCTCGAGGCTCTTGTTGGTGATGATGTCGCTGGGCCGCTGCCCGCGGGCGAGGACGTCCATCACCAGCCGCCCGGCCTCGAGCGCCACCTCGACCTTGTGGCCGTTCGTGGCCGGGACCATCGACATCCCGGCGGGTGAGATGCCGAGCACCTCGAAGGCCATCGCCATCGTGTTGGCGGTGAACTGCCCCCCGCAGGCGCCCGCCCCGGGCGAGGCCACGTCCTCCAGCTCGGTCAGCTCGGCCTCGGAGATCCGGCCGGCGGCGTAGGAGCCCACGGCCTCGAACACCTCCTGGATCGTCACCGGCTCACCGCGCAGGTGCCCGGGCATGATCGAGCCGCCGTAGAGCATCAGGCTGGGGACGTTCAGCCGGCACAGAGCCATTACGGTGCCGGGAATCGTCTTGTCGCAGCCGCTGATAGTGACCACGGCGTCGAACATGTGCGCGTCGCACACGAGCTCGATCGAGTCGGCGATCACCTCCCGGCTCACGAGTGACGCCCGCATGCCCGGGGTCCCCATCGTGATCCCGTCCGAGATCGCGATCGTGTTCAGCTCCATCGGCGTGCCGCCCGCGGCGCGAATGCCCTCCTTGACCTTGGCCGCCAGCGCCCGCAGGTGGAAGTTGCAGGGCATCGTCTCGATCCACGTGTTCGCGACCGCGACCAGGGGCCGAGCGAGGGCGTCGTCGTCGAACCCGATTCCCTTCAGGTAGGCGCGGGCGGCGGCGCGCGCGGGGCCAGCGGTCAGGGCCCGGCTGCGGTGCTTGAGGTCGAACGTGGAGGTGCTCATCGGCGCCGGACTGTAGCGGGAGGGCGCAGCAGTGGGGACACGGCCGGGAGCGGGGGCGGCCGCTGTGGGCGTCAGCCCGCGTCGACGCCGGTGGACGCGGAGTGTGCGCCCGAGGAGCGCATGCGGGCCCGCTCCCACTGCGTCAGGCGCCAGAGATCGCGCCGCACCCGGGTCGGGTCGAGCTGGCGCCCGGGGAGATGCATGTTGGCCGTCGCGATGAGCCGGCGTTCATCGCCCGTCAGCGCCATCCACTTGGCCAGCACGTCGTCGGAGTCGGGCAGCCGCGCGCTCCCGTAGGGGCGGGTCTGGTCAGGGAAGGCGACGCAGTACTCGTTGAGCAGCCGGTGGGTCTGGGCGAGATAGGCCACGATCGCCCGGTGCGGGTAGATGAGATACGCGTAGGGCGCGCCGCCGGTACCGCCCGCCTGGTCGGGCCCGTCGGCCTGTGAGCCCCAGACGCGGATGAACCCGAGATCGCGGTACATCGCCCATTCCTCGTCGTCGACGCATGAGCGCAGGAGCGTGCGGGCCCGCTGCTCGGCCCGGCGCTCGCGCCCCGGGTCATACGACAGGGCCGGCGCGCGACCCCGGCGTGCCCGGTGCCGGGACCACGCCTCCTCCACCCTGGGGATGATCAGATCCGAGAGCAGCGCGAGTGCCACCAGTGTGGTCGCGGCGAGGGCGAGGATCATCGGTCTGGCCCGCCGCCGCTACCTATCTTCCGCCCGCTGCCCGCGGGAAGAAGATCACGCGCTCGGCGTCGCGGGGTATGTCGCCGAACGCACGCACCATGTGCGCCTGACGACGGCCGGCGGAGCCGGTGTACGGAACCGCGGCCCACAGACCCGCGTCCAGCTGCCGGCGGAACTCCTCGATCAGCCGCTGCTCGTCCTCCGCCCGCTCGACGTCCCCCTCGGCGATGAGCACCTCACCATGCCCGGGCTTCATACGCAGGAACCGCACGCGAGCATTATGTCAAAGGAATCCCCTCCTACCGAATCGCCCCGTCCTGGCTGGGGCGCGGCGCTCATGCGCCGGCGCGCGCGCTGCTCACGCGCGGCCTGCGCGACCGCGGCCGATTCCGATCACGTCGACGGGGCCCGGGCCCGCCCCGATCTCCCGCAGGCCGTCCCTGACCGCGCCCGCGGCCATCCGCTTGGCGCGCCGGGCGGCCTCGAGCGGAGCGACGCCCAGGGCGAGCTGGGCCGCGAGCACCGAGGAGTGGGTGCACCCGGAACCGTGCGCCGCCCCGTCGGGATGCCGCTCTCCGGGGATCTCGACCATCTCGGTGCCGTCGAGGTAGACATCGATCGCCCGCTCGCGGTGGCCCCCAGTGAGGACGACGACCTGCGGACCCAGCGCACGCACGCGGCGCGCCAGCTCCGGGGCCTCCGAGACGGCGTCGCCGGTCAGCGACCGGGCCTCGGGCACGTTGGGGGTGAGCACGGTGGCCAGCGGCACCAGCAGCCGGATCAGCGCGTCACGGGCCGAGGGCTCGAGCAGCTCGGCCCCCGATTCGGAGACCATCACCGGGTCGAGCACCACCGGCGTTCCGGGCGCCAGCTCCCGCAGCGCCTGGGAGACCGCCTCGATCGTGGCTACGTTGCCCAGCATCCCGATCTTGACCGCGTCGACGCCGATGTCGTCGCTCACCGCCCGGACCTGGGCCAGGATCGTCTCCGGGGGGATCACGTGAACGGCGGTGACGCCGACGGTGTTCTGGGCCGTGATGGCCGTGATCGCGGTCATGCCGTGCACTCCGCAGACGGCGAACGCCTTCAGATCGGCCTGAATGCCGGCGCCCCCGCCCGAGTCCGAGCCGGCGATGGAAAGTACCGCCGGGATGCGGGTGGGCGCGTGCATGGCTCACGAGACTAATCGGACTACGGCAGCGGGACGAACCGACCTCCGATCTCACGCCTGATGTAGCCGTGGAGCTCCAGCGACGCCACCGCGGCCAGCATCTCCTCCGGCCGATGCCCCGCCCGCTCCAGCGCCGCCGCCGTGTCACGGCCGCCGGCGATCTGATCGAGCACCCGGCGCAGGTCCGGGGACAGCTCGGCGCGGTGCTCAGCCGCGCTCCCGTCGCGGACGCCGACGCCGTAGAGACGGTCCAGGACGTCCTGGGCGCCGCGCACGAGCGCCGCGCCCGCCGCCAGCAGCGAGTTGGGCCCGGCGGCCAGCGGCGAGGTCACGCGCCCCGGCACCGCGCCGAGACCGCGCCCGAGGCCCTGCGCCAGCCCGGCTGTGATCAATGCGCCGGACCGCTCGCTCGCCTCCACCACCACGGTCATCAGCGCGAGCGCCGCGATCACCCGGTTGCGAGCCGGGAACATCCAGCGCCGGACCTCGGCGCCGGGAGGCAGCTCCGAGATCGCCGCCCCGGCGGCCTGGATCCGGCCGTGCAGTGCGCGCCTGCTGGCCGGGTAGGCGTGGTCGGCCCCGGCGGGCAGCACCGCAAGCGTCGGCGCCTGCGCGGCGAGCGCGCCGGCGTGGGCGGCCGAGTCGATGCCGAGCGCCATCCCGCTCAGCACCACCGCACCCGCCGCCCCGAGACCGCGGCCGAGCGAGCGGGCGACCTCCAGCCCGTAGGAGCTGGCGCGCCGCGCACCGACGATCGCCACCGGGTCCCCGGCGGCCAGATCCAGGAAGCGATCGAGGCCACCGGCGACGTGGATCACGGCCGGAGGGGCGGCCAGGTCCGCCAGCCGCACCGGGTACCCGGGATCGCAGCGGCAGACCGGCTCCACCTTCGCGCGCTCGCATCGCTCACGGGCGCCGGCGGCGTCGAAGCGGTCGAGCTCCCGGCTCACGCTCCCGCGCTCGGCGCCCGCGACGGCCGCGATCAGCTCCCGATCGGGCAGCTCGAGCGCCGCCCCCAGCCGTCCGCGCTCGAGATCGAGATGCCCTCGCAGCCGCTCCAGGAGCCACGGCCGGGCCAGGCACCGCTCGCAGGCGCGATCGCCGATCATGCCGCCAGCGCCGCCGAGGCCTGGTCGCGCTGGCGCAGGCTGAGGGCGGTGAGGACGTGGTCGACGCTGACCCGATCGGACTGCTCGAGATCGGCGATCGTCCTGGCCACCCGGAGCACCCGATGGCGCCCACGCGCGCTCAGGGCGCCGGCGTCGTAGGCGCGCGCGACCGCCGCCTCCGCCGCCGCTTCGAGGCGAACGTGGCGGGAGACGAGCTTGCCGTCCATCTCGCCGTTGCAGCGCGCCTGCGTGCCGGCGAGCCGCGCCTGCTGGCGCTCGCGGGCGACGGCCACCCGTGCGCACACCCGAGCGGAGTCGACCGCCGGTCCCGCGCGCAGCTCACGCCCCGCCGGGCGCGCGACGTCGACGAGCAGGTCCATGCGGTCGAGCAGCGGGCCGCTCAGGCGGCGCCGGTGGCGTCTCAGGTCCGCCTCCCCGCACCCGCACCGGTCTCCGACCCCGGCATAGCCGCACGGGCACGGATTGGTGGCGGCCACGAGCATGAACCGGGTCGGGAACACCAGCGCCCGCTGGCCGCGCACGATCGTCACGCACCCGTCCTCGAGCGGCTGGCGCAGGGCATCGAGGCTGGAGCGCTGGAACTCGGACAGCTCGTCCAGGAACAGCACGCCATGGTTGGCCAAGGTAGCCTCCCCGGGCCGCGGCGGCGCTCCGCCGCCGACCAGACCGGCCGGCGAGATCGAGTGGTGCGGAGCGCGGAAGGGACGCGCGTGCACGAGCCCGTCGGATTGGATCCCGGCGACGCTGTGGATCCTCGTGACCTCGATCGCCTCGGCTCGGGTGAGCGCCGGGAGGATCGACGGCAGGCGCCGCGCCAGCATCGTCTTGCCCGTCCCCGGAGCGCCCTCGAGCAGCAGGTTGTGACCCCCGGCCGCGGCGATCTGCAGCGCCAGCAGCGGAGCGGCATGGCCGCGGACGTCGGCGAGATCTGGCTCCTGGCGTGCACTCGCGCGGCGCGCCTCGGCCGGAGGCGCAGCCGGCGTCCGGCCGGCCAGCACCTCGGCCGCGTCGCGCAGGCTCGACGCGCCGGCGATGGCGATGCCCTCCACGAGCGCTGCCTCGCGCGCCCTCTCGCGCGGGACGATCAGGTGGGCGAACCCCGCCCGGTGGGCGCCCTCGGCCACGGCCAGGGCGCCGGGCGAGTCCCGCAGCTCGCCTCCCAGCGAGAGCTCGCCGAAGACCGCGAAGGTGGCCAGCGACTCCGGCGCCACCTGGCCGCTGGCCGCCAGCACGCCCAGCGCGAGCGCCGCGTCGAAGCCAGGCCCCACCTTGCGCAGGAAGGCCGGAGCCAGGTTGGCCGTGATCCGCCGGGCGGGGAACTCGAACCCCGAGTTCAGCACCGCCGAGCGGATGCGCTCGCGCGATTCGCGCACCGCCGCGTCGCCGAGGCCGACGATCGTGAACGCCGGCAGCCCCGGCCGGATGTCGACCTCCACCCATACCTGCCGCGGATCGACGCCATCGATGGTGAAGGTGGCCACTCGAGCGAGCATGCCTCCACGCTACGCGCGATCGCGTGACACGTGGGTGACGGTGTGTGCCAATTCTCCGCAGTCCGGAGCGCCTCCCCTGCGCTGAATTGTCGCTGTGTGTCACCCACGCGTTACGCGATCAGGCGTAGCGTCGAAGACGATGAGCTCGGACCTGCGTCACCGCCTCGGAGCACTCGGCGAGCGCCTGGCTGCGGACCATCTGGCCCGGCTCGGATTCGAGATCGTGGAGCGCAACTACCGCACCCGCTGGGGAGAGCTCGACATCGTCGCTTTCGACGGGCTCACCCTGACCTTCTGTGAGGTCAAGACGCGCCGCCTGACCGCGACCGGGAGCGGGCCGCTGGACGCGGTCGGCACCGGCAAGCGTTCGCGCGTGCGCAAGATGGCCGGCAGCTGGCTGATCGAGCGCCGGGAGCGCCCGTACGCGGTTTCGGTCAGGTTCGACGCGATCGGGGTCACGGTCGACGCTCTCGGCCGCCTGGTCCGCCTCGAGCACGTGGAGGACGCGTTCTGAGCCCTACAGCGACAGCTGCTGGTACGCCGCCGACTGGAACGAGAGCCGGTGCAGCGGCGAGACGCCCAGCCGCTCGATCGCCTGGCGGTGCTCCGGAGTCGCATAGCCCACGTGCTGGGCGAACTCCCAGCCCGGGTGGGCCTCGTCGGCGCGGCGCATATAGCGGTCTCGGGTCTCCTTCGCGATCACCGATGCCGCCGCGATCGCGGCGCTCTTGGCATCGCCGCCGATCACCGCCCGCTGCTCGTAATCGAGGCCGCGGACCGGGAACCCGTCGCTGAGGCAGATGCAGCCCGGGCAGGCCACGCGGCCGAGCGCGTCGCGCAGGGCGGCGAGGTTGGTGACGTGCAAGCCCCGTGCGTCGATGCCCGGAGCGCACCGGGCCACGACGACCACCCGGGTGGCGATTCGGAGGATCACCGGGTACATCTCGGCTCGCGACGCGGCGGTCTGCTGCTTGGAGTCGTTCAGCGCCCCGAGGGCGCGGACCTCCGCGCGGCCGAGGCGCTCCTGGTCGAACAGCACGGCCGCGGCCACCAGCGGCCCCGCCAGGCAGCCGCGGCCGGCCTCGTCGGCTCCGGCCACGAACCTCGAGCCCAGCTCACGATCGAACTGGAACAGGCGCCGGCCCGGCCGCGGGGCCCGGCGCGGGCGCCTGCGGGCCTTGCGCTCAGAGGAAGCCGATGCGGTCCGGCGGCCAGTAGGTGAAGAAGGCAACTCCGATGACCCAGGAGTCGGGGACGGGACCCCAGAAGCGGCTGTCGTCGGATTCGCCACGGTTGTCGCCCATCATGAAGTAGTCGCCGGGCGGAACGATGACCGGTTGGGGGTAATTGCAGGAATCGCATGGCGCGATGTACGGATCGGTCTCGCGTTTCCCGTTCCGGTAGACGTGCCCGTGGACGATCGCGATCGAGTCCCCGGGGCCCGCCACGACGCGCTTGATGAACGTCTGGCTCGACATCTGCGGGGTGGGCACTCCGCACGGCTGCGGGCCGGAGCCGCCCTGGTTGGGGTTGCCGCACACGGGGGTCGCCGGATCCGCGCCGCGGGGCGGGTGGAAGACGACGATGTCGCCGACGCTGGGGTGGTTGATCAGCCGGTTGGTGAGCACCCGCTGACCGATGGTCAGCGTCGGCACCATCGACGGGCTCGGGATCCTGTACGGCTTGACGATGAACGCCTGGATCAGCAGCGCCAGGCCGACCGCGACCGCGATCGTGACCAGCAGCTCGATGAGCGATTTGACCCTGGACTTGCCCACCGTAGCTCCTACAAGAACCCGATCCGGTCGGGCGGCCAGTAGGTGAAGAACGCGTGGCCGATGATCCACGCCTTCGGAATCGGGCCCCAGAAGCGGCTGTCGTCGGACTGGCCGCGGTTGTCGCCCATCATGAAGTAGTCGTTCTTGGGAATCGTGACCGTGCCCGGGAAATCGCACGACCCCGCTCCGTCGCAGGGGGCGATGTAGGAGTCCTTCTCCGGGACGCCGTTGCGGATCACGTGACCGCCGCGGATCGAGATGCGGTCGCCGGGCAGTCCGACGACGCGCTTGATGAACGTCTCGCTCGATTCCTGCGACTGCGCGACATCGCAGGCTCGGAGGTTGTTCCGGCCGACGTCGGTCTGCCCCTCCTGCGGGTCGGCGCACCCCTGGTCGTAGTTCTTCGGCGGGTGGAAGACGTAGATGTCGCCGATGCTCGGCGAGCCGAAATGCGTCCCCAGCCGGTTGACCAGCACCCGCTGGTTGATGTGCAGCGTGGGCAGCATCGAGCCGCTCGGGATCCGATACGGCTTGATCACGAAGGCCTGGATCGCCAGCGCGAGACCGAGCGCCGTCGCGACGATGAGTACGAGCTCCAGGACGGAGCTCGCCGCCGACTTCTTGCCCCGCGTCACACCTTCTCTTCGCCGGCGGGGGGCTCTGCGGCCGCCGGCTCGGCATCCTGCGCCGGCGTCGGTGTAGCTGCAGGCTCGTCCCCTCCGGCGTCGGGCTCAGCAGCCGGCGCCGCCTCGGGAGCCGCCGCTTCAGGAGCCGCGGACGCCTCGGGCGCCGCGGCGGCGTCCTCCGCAGCCGGGGCTTCATCGGGGGCCGAGGCTTCCTCGACCGCCGCATCCTCCTCGGGCACCGGGGGATAGAGCAGTCCGCGCTCGACGACCTCCTCGGGCCCGACCGAGCGGCGCTCGCGAACTCGCGCGCGCTTGCCGACTCGATCACGCAGGTAATACAGCTTGGCGCGCCTGACGTCGCCGCGCGCCGCCACCTCGATCCGCTCGATCTTGGGCGAGTGCAGTGGGAACGTCCGCTCGACACCGACGCCGAACGACTGCTTGCGGACCGTGAACGTCTCGCGTGCGCCGTGACCCTGGCGCTTGATCACGACGCCCTCGAACACCTGGGTGCGGCGACGTGTGCCCTCGATCACCTGGAAATGCACGCGCAGGCGATCCCCGGCGTCGAACGCCGGTACGCGGCGGAGCTGTGCACGCTCCAGGCTGTCGATGACTGTGCTCATGGAAAGAAAACGCGCCCCACCGGCTCCGCCGGCGGCGGTCGCCGTCAAGCTGGTGGCGGGCTGATAGGAACCCCACCGGTCCCCGCCCGCGCGGGCGGTCAATGGTAGCGGAGAGTCTGTCGGCCCCGCAGCACGGCTCAAACCCGTCCCCAGCGGCTGCTCAGCCGGGCTCACCCGCGGCCCGCCGCCGGCTTTGCTCCAGGCGCCAATCGCGAATCCGGGCGTGATGACCCGAGAGGAGAACGCCGGGCACGGTCCAGCCCCGATACTCGGCCGGGCGCGTGTAGTGCGGATACTCGGGCGCACCGTCCAGTGCCCGGCTGAACGACTCCTCGACCGCCGATTCCTCGTGGCCGAGCGCTCCCGGCAGTTTGCGCAGCACCGCGTCGCAGAGCACCATCGCCGCCAGCTCGCCGCCCGCCAGCACGTAGCGCCCGATCGACACCCGATCGGTGGCCAGGTGCTCGAGCACGCGCTCGTCAAATCCCTCGTAGCGGCCCGAGAGCAGCGTCAGCGCAGGCTCACCGGCCAGCTCGTCGACCAGCGCGTCATCGAGCACCCGGCCGCCCGGCGTGAGCGCGATCACGCGGCGCTCGGTCCTCAACTTGACCGGATCACGCCCGTATCTGGCCTGCAGCGCCGCCTCGACGACATCCACTCGCAGGACCATGCCGGCGCCACCACCGAACGGCGTGTCGTCCACCTGCCCTGAGCTCAGGGGGGTGTGGTCGCGGTAGTTGACGTACCCGAGTCGCAGCCCGGACGCGATCGCGTTGGCCACGTGCCGCTGGCCCTCGAACCACGCGAAGGCGGGTGGGAAGAGCGTGAAGACGTCGATCTCCATCGTGACTCAGTGGCCCAGGAACCGCATGTCGACATCGATCTCCCGGTGCTCGAGATCGACCGAGCGAACGGCATCGCGGACCAGCGGGATGAGCAGATCGGCGCCTTGGCCGGCGCGATCGACCTCGAGCACCTCGCAGGACGGCAGCGCCAGCAGCCGCTTGACGGTGCCGATCTCGCGACCGCCGTCGCGAACCGTGCAGCCTTCGAGATCCTCCGCCCACCACTCGTCCTCGCCCAGGGGCGGCGCCGAGGTTCGCAGCACGAACAGCAGCTCGCCTCGCAGCGCCTCGGCGTCGGCTCGGCTCTCGCAGCCCTCCAGCCGCAGGATCGGCTGCCGGTCCGTTCCCGCCCGGCGAACGATCGGCAGCTCGCGACCGGCGATCCACACGACGCTCCCGAGGCCCAGCAGCTCCGCGCTCGGCTGCCAGACGTGAAAGCTCCCGTCGAGCCCGTGCGGGCGGCCGACCCCGCCCGCGCGCAACCATCCCGGGCCGGGTTCGCTCAAGAGTCGACGATGTCCACGAACACGCGGCGCTTGTCCTTGACCGCCGCGGCCTTGATCACCGTGCGCAGCGCGGACGCCGTGCGCCCACCCCTGCCGATCACGTTGCCGTAGTCGTCCTGGGCCACCGACAGCTCCAGGATGATGGTTCCGTCCTGCTCCTGGACCTCGGTCACGCGCACGTCGGCGGGATGCTCGACGAGCCCCCGCGCCAGGTACTCGAGCAGTTCCTTCATCGGCCGGCGGTGCCGCTAACGGCCGGCGGGGGTGATGCCCTGCGTGCGCAGCAGCTTGCGCACGGTTTCGCTCGGCTGAGCGCCGCGCGAGAGCCAATCCCGGATGCGCTCCTCGTCGAGCACGATGGTCGACGGGTCGGTCTGGGCGTTGTAATGCCCGACGGTCTCGATCACGCGACCGTCGCGCTTGGAGCGCTGATCGGCGACGACGACGCGCCAGATCGGATTCTTTCGCCCGCCGACGCGGGTCAATCTGAGTCTGACTGCCATGAGCGCGATGAGGTTAGCGGGTATGTGGAATCCACGCGGCGCGCGCCTCTCAGCGACCCTGTCGCATCAGCGCGCCGAGGTCCGGCGTCCGCCCCTGGGACACCTGCCGCATGACCTTGCGCATCTGATCGAACTGCTTGATCAGCGCCTTGACCGCCTGCACGTTGGTCCCCGATCCGCGCGCGATCCGCAGCCGCCGGGATCCCTTGATCAGCTCCGGGTGACGGCGCTCGTGAGGGGTCATCGACAGGATGATCGCCTGCAGGCGATCGAACTCGCGCTCGTCGAGCTTCACGCCCTTCAGCTCCTTGCCGACGCCCGGGATCATCCCCAGCAGAGACTGCAGCGGCCCGAGGCGGCGGACCTGCCGCATCTGCTCGAGGAAGTCGTCGAGCCCGAACTCCTGCTTGCGGATCTTGCGCTCGAGGTCCGCCGCCTGCTCCTCGTCGTAAGCGCCCTGGGCCTTCTCGATCAGGGTCATCACGTCGCCCATCCCGAGGATCCGCTGGGCCATCCGGTCGGGGTGGAACTTCTCGAACTGGTCGAGCTTCTCGCCCGTGGAGGCGAACAGGATCGGCTTACCGGTGATCGCCTTCACCGACAGCGCCGCGCCACCGCGCGCGTCGCCGTCGAGCTTGGTCATGACCACCCCGTCGAACTGCACCACCTCGGCGAACTGCTCGGCCACCGCAACCGCATCCTGACCGGTCATCGCGTCCACGACCAGGAGCACGTCATGCGGCTTGACCGCCTTCTTGATCTGGGCCAGCTCGGTCATCAGCGCCTCGTCGACATGCAGCCGGCCGCTGGTGTCGATGATCAGCACGTCCTTGCCCTCGGACTGGGCCCGGTCGCGCGCCCAGGCGGCGATCTTGACCGGATCCCGGTCGGTTCCCTGCTCGTAGACGTCGGCGCCGGCCTGGGTGCCGACCTTGATCAGCTGATCCACCGCCGCCGGCCGGTACACGTCGCAGGCGGCGACGGCGACCGAGGAGCCGTGCTCCTCGTGCAGGTAGCGCGCCAGCTTGGCGGTGGCCGTCGTCTTGCCCGAGCCCTGCAGTCCCGCCATCACGATCACGGTCGGCGGCCGCGGCGAGAAGGAGAGCTCGCGGGCCGCGCCGCCCATCAGCTCGGTCAGCTCGTCGCTGACGATCTTGACCACCTGCTGGCCGGGATTCAGCTGCCCGACGATGTTGGCTCCGAGCGCGCGCTCCTTGACGGCGCTGGTGAAGCTCTTCACGACCTTGAAGTTCACGTCCGCCTCGAGCAGCGCCAGACGGATCTCGCGCATCGCCGCCGAGACATCGTCCTCGGTCAGCGTGCCCCGCCCGCGCACGTCGGCGAGGGTGGCCTGAAGCTTGTCGGCTAGCGAGTCGAACATGGTGGTCTCAGCGGCTGGGAGCGATCAGATGGTTGGTGGCGAACTCACGAGTCGGGGGCGCCGGACTCGTGTAGACCGAGCGCCTCGCCGAAGCCGCCGAACGCCTCGGCGAACTCAGACGGGATCACGAACACGTTGTTGGCATCCCCCTGAGCGAGCTGGGGCAACACCTGAAGATACTGGTAGCTGGTCGCAGACTTGGCGTCGGTCACGGTGAAGCATTGCTCCGCCATCCGGTTCCTCCTACTCGGTTACCAGCGCCGTCGCGCCCTTGATCTCGACCACATGGACCCGGGTTCCGCTTTCGATCACATGGTCATCGTCGGAGGCACGTGCCGTCCAGATCTCGCCGTCGATCTTCACGCATCCGGCCCCCTCGTCGTTGGCGATCCGCTCCAGCACGATCGCCTGCTTCCCGACCAGCGCCGCCGATCCCGTCCGGATCGGGGGCGGATGGAGCGAGCGCGCGATCGGCCGCACGATCCCAAACGTGAGCAGCGAGGAGATCACAAACACGAACCACCCCGCGATCCCTCCCGCCCCGGCGGCGTCGGTGATCGCCGCGAGCGCGGCACCGAGCGCGAGCGCCACCAGGAAGAAACCCGTGGTCAGCATCTCGCCGACGGCGAATGCGCACGCAGCGATCACCCACAGGATCGTCGCTGACATCTCAGCCGTCGAGATTACCGCGCCACGGGGCCCGTGCCGCCGGTGTCTGGACTACTTGATCACCCTGAACACACCGCGCATGAACGGGTGGATCCGGCAGAAGTAGGTGTAGGTCCCGGGCTTCAGGCTCTTCGGAGTGCCCCAGGTCAGACGGCCGATCGCCGGCGTCCCCACCCCGAGCTGCCCGGAGTCGTAGTTGCCGGCCCCGTTGGCCAGTGGATAGGAGATCCCCGTGTCCAGCCCGCATGGACTCTGACAGTTCGTCACGGAGTGGAAGATCGAGGACAGGTACGCCGGGCTGGGGGCGTACGGGAGGCCGCCCGGCGACAATGGGCTGGCGTCGTTGTTGACGAACGTGATCGACTGTCCCTGCCGCACGGTCGGGGTGCAGCGGTCGCTGCCCGTGGAGGTGAAGTCGCCGGGGGTGAAGTGAAAGCCACCGATGATCACCTTGCGCTTGAAGCAGGTGGGGAACTTCTTCAGGTTGACGCCCGCGAAGGCGCTGCCACCGTGATGGTTGTTCTCGGGCAGGTGGCCGTGGGTGACGTGTCGGGTCTCATCCAGCGCCCGGGTGAACGGATCGACCCCGGTCTGGTCGTTGTCGGCCTCCCACACGACCATGATCCCCATCGACTCGTACCACGAGGCGCGCCGCGTCTCGTAGGTGGCGCTGATGCGCATCACGTCGCCGGGCTTGACCGCGGGACGCCAGTCGGGCGCGGTCCCGGTCATCGCCATGTCCCACGAGATCGGTCCGCGCTTGTCGAAGTAATGGGCGCTGGAGCGGAACAGCCGCACCGAGTTCGGCACGCTGCCTGGGATCGTCCCGCCGCTCGGAGTGAGCCCGGGGCGGATCAGGTCGAGGTCGTCATACAGGCCGCCCGGGTGCAGGTGGCCGGCGGTCGCGATCAGCGTCCCGGCGTGGGTGACGGTGAACTCGTTCAGGGGCGCGCCGGAGTACGGGTGCGAGGCCATGTCGGGGAACGTGTACTTGCCCCCGCGCCCGCTGTAGCGATGGACATCGAACACCGGATAGATGTGGTGATCCTCGACATCCATCCAGATCGGATGCACCGGGGTGATCGGGGCCGCCTGCGGCGACGTGGAGGGGACGAAGTCGATGTCGTAGGTGATGTAGACCCGCTCCGCCGTCGCGGTGAGGTTGTGGATCATGTAGTTCAGGAACCACCTGTCCTTGGCGCCGATCGGGTAGCCATAGCCGGCCGGGAGCTGGTAGACCGTCTTCTCCTCGCCGGCGGCCATGAACGGGTAGACGCCACCGCCGTTGCCCTCGCCCTCCCCGGGGGCCCCGTTGCTGAGCCACACTCCGTGGTGCAGGTGGATCACGTCGACGCGTGGCACCGCGCCGCAGCAGGAGCCGTTGGCGCGGGCATAGTGCAGGTTCGGCGCCATCCGGATCATGTAGCCGTCCTGCGTCGGCTTGGGGACCTTGTTCGAATCGAGCAGGATCAGGTTGGCGCCCGGAGTCACCAGATAGGGGCCGGCCTGGAAATGCAGGTGCTCGACGCCCGCAGCGGCGCCCGCGACCGCGGGCGAGCACGCGAACGCACAGGCGATAAGCGCAGCCACTCCCAGCATCGATCTCTTGATCATGCTCTCCTCCAGCGCTCACGGGCCTCCCGCGCACATGCTAGGTGACAAGCGCTCTGGCGAACTCCGTGGGGTCGAACGGGCGCAGATCCTCGAGCTTCTCCCCCACCCCGATCAGCTTCACCGGGATGCCCAGCTCGTGCGCGATCGCCAGCGCGATCCCGCCCTTCGCGGTCCCGTCGAGCTTGGTCAGCACGAGGCCGGTGACCTCGACCGCCTCGGCGAACAGGCGCGCCTGGCGCAGCCCGTTCTGACCGGTCGTGGCGTCGACCGTGAGCAGCGTCTCGTGCGGCGCCTCGGGGATCTGCTTGGAGATCACACGGCGCACCTTGGTCAGCTCCGCCATCAGGTCGTCCTGGGTGTGCAGGCGCCCAGCGGTGTCGATGATCACCACGTCGGCCCCCTCGCGGCGGCCAGTGGCGATGGCGTCGTAGGCCACCGACCCGGGGTCCGCCCCCGGGAGCCCCTTGACCAGCTGCACCCCGGCGCGCTCAGCCCAGATCTCGAGCTGCTCCACCGCCGCGGCGCGGAAGGTGTCGGCGGCTCCGAGCACGACGCTGCGGCCGAGCTCCTGGCGCAGGTGCCAGCCCAGCTTGCCGATCGTGGTCGTCTTGCCGGTCCCATTGACGCCGACGATCATGATCACGGTCGGCTCGGCGGTGATGTCGATCCGGTCATCCCCGGTCCGGGCGATGTCCGCCAGCAGCTCGGTCAGGCGCTGCGTGAGCGCCTCCCCGCCGGTGACCTCACCCCCCGTCGCCTCCCGCTCGAGCTGCTCGACCACCTGGGCCGTGGTCCGGGCTCCGACGTCGGCGTAGATCAGGGCCTCCTCGAGGCGCTCCCAGGTCTCGTCGTTGAGATCCTCGAACAGCGTCGCCTGGATCTCGCTGGTCAGCGCCTGGCGCGTCTTGCGCAGGTTCTCGCGCAGGCGCCGGAAGCGGCCCATCCGGCGCTCGGACCCGCCCCGGTCGCCGGCGTCCTCGCCGCCCGGAGCGGGGGCGCCGTCCACGATGAAGAGATCTCGCCAGTCGCGGGCCATCAGGGCGCGCGACCTTACCAACGGCGCGCGGACCGGGGGTGTCCGGCCCTACGCCGCGGCTTCGCGCGGCAGGCGCCGCGAGATCACCTTGGAGATGCCGTCGGATCCCATCGACACTCCGTACAGCGAGTCGGCGGCCTCCATCGTGCGCTTCTGATGGGTGACGACGATGAACTGGGCGCGCTGCGAGTACTGCGCCAGCAGCTCGAGGAAGCGGTTGATGTTCAGGTCGTCGAGTGCCGCCTCGACCTCGTCGAGGATGTAAAAGGGACACGGCCGGGCCAGGAAGACCGAGAACAGGAACGCCAGCGCGGTCATCGACTTCTCGCCGCCCGAGAGCAGCGTGAGGCGTTTCATCGCCTTGCCCGCCGGTGTGATCTCGATCTCGACCCCGAGCAGGTCCTCGCGATCCTCGTCGTCCTCCGCCTCGGTGGCCGGCTCCGCGGGATCGGCGCCCTCCTCGGCCGGAGGCGCCTGGCCGCCCAGCACCCTCGCCGGCCCGTCGCGCTCGGTGACCAGTCGCAGACGGCCGCGACCGCCGGGGAACAGCTGCGCCGCCAGCTCCTCGAAGTTGCGCGCCGCCGCGGCGAACGTGTGCTCGAAGGTCTCCCGGATCTGGCGGTCCGTCTCGGAGATCAGCTTCTGCAGCTCCCGCAGGGCCGTCTCGAGGTCGGTGCGCTGGGCCTCGAGCTCCTCCACGTGCTCCAGGGCCTCGGCGTACTCTGCCTCCGCCAGCGGGTTGACCGGCCCCAGCTGCTCACGGCGGCGCGCCAGTCGCTCGAGCCGGGTGCTGAGCGCCTGGCGCTCGTCGGCGCCGAGCCCCTCCGCGGCCGCCTCGGGCTCCAGCCCCAGTGCCCCGGCCAACTCGCGCAGCTCGGTCTCGGCGTCGGAGGCCTGGTCGCGGGCGCGCTGGGCTCCGACCTCGGCCGAGGTCAGCAGCTCGTTCTCACGGTGCAGGCGGCCCTGCAGGCCGGCTTCCTCCTGAGCGCAGGCGCGCAGCGCCGAGGCCACGTGCTCGCCGGCCTCGCGATCGGCCTTCAGCGCGGCCTCGAACTCACGTGTGTGCTCGGCGATGACCGCGGCCGCGCGCTCGAACGTGCCGATCAGGGCCTCGAGCAGGGGCGCGAGGGCCTCGTCGCGGGCGACCTGCGCCCGCAGCCGAACGATCCGCTGGTTGCGTTCGTTTCGCTCGCGCTCGGCGCGCTCCGCCATCCGCCGCTCCGCGGCCAGCTCGGCCGCGATCTGGGCGCGCCGCCCGCCCTCGGGGCCGTCGTCGGGCGCCGCTCGGCGGGTCTCGATCTGTCGCCCGATGCGGCGCTCCTCCTCGGCCGCCTCGTCGTGGGCACGGACCGCGGCGCGGTGCGCGGTCAGGGCGCCGTCGCGCTCGGCATCCGCCGTGGCCACCGCCCCGGCAGCGCGATCGAGCTCGGCGCCGGCCGCGACCTCGGCCTGCACGGCCTGCTCGCTGGCCCGGATCAGCCGCTCGCGCCGGTTGCGCTCGGCGAGCACGCGGTCCTCGCCCACGGCGGGCGCCTGCCGGACCTCGCGCGTGAGCGGCGAGAACACGCGCCCGGCGCGGTTGACGGCGACGCCGTGGAAGTCGTCGGGGACCGTCCCCAGGTCGTCGACCACCCAGGTGTCAGCCAGCAGCTCCCGGGCCAGGGCCACCGGGTCAGCGGGACCGCGGAGCCGGTCGGCCAGCCGCTGCGCACCGGCGATCGGCGGCCCGCTCGGGTCGGCGCCGTCTGGAGCCCGGGTGGAGCGCTCGGAGGCCATCAGCACCCGGCCTCCGTCGGGGCCGGCACGGTCGAGCAGCGCCGCGGCGGCCGCGCGATCGGAGACGACCGCGGCCCGCAGGCGCCCGTCCAGCGCAGCGGCGAGCGCCAGCTCGTAGCCCGTCTCGACCTCGAGCTCGTCGGCCAGCGCCGCGGCGCCGCCGGGAGCGCCGGCCTGGCCGCGCAGGAACTGGTTCACGCCCGCCAGCTCGCCGCCCACTCGAGCCGCTTCGCGCCGCGCCGACTCGACCGCGCGCTCGGCTTGCCTGAGCGCCGTTCGAGCCTGCTCGACGCGCTGCTCCCCCGCGTCACGACCCTCGCGCGCCTGCGCTGCGGCCGTGTCGCGGACCGCGATCTCGGCGGTGGCGGCCGACCGCTGCTCCTCCAGCTCGGCCACCTGGCGGGCGAGCTCGGCCTCGCGGTCGCGCTCCAGGCCGGCGAGCTCCCGCTCCAGCGCCGCGATCCGGTCCGCGGTCTGCTCGTCGGGAACGTCGGCGACGGCCTCGGCCGCGAGCGCGGACAGCGCCTCGCGGCCGCGCGCGGCCCGGGCGGCAAGGGTCGCGGCGGAGGTTCGGATGCCCTCGGCCCGATACGCGACCCGGTCGCCGGCCGCCTGGGCCGTGAACGAGCGGCGTGAGAGCTCCTCGCGTCGGGTGCTGCGGCTGGCCAGGGCCCCCTCCGCCTCCTCGCGGCGCTTGGCAACGGCCCGCAGCTCACCCTCCACCGTCTCCCGGCGGGCGCGAGCAGCCGCGGCCGCCCGCGACGCCTCCTCCAACGCCTGGCGGCGCCCGCGCAGGTCGTCGCGAGCCAGCTCCCAGCGGGTCTCGAGCGTCTGCCGCTCCAGCCGGGCGTGCAGCTCGGCGGCCTCAGCCTGTCGCTTGAGCGGACGCAGCCGGGAGCGCGCCTCGCGCTCGACGTCGAGCGCCCGGTCGAGGTTCTCCTGGGTCCGGGCGAGCTTCAGCTGGGCCCGCCGGCGGCGCTTGCGGTGCTTGCCCAGCCCCGCTGCCTCCTCGATCAACAGCCGCCGGTCACGCGGCTTGGAGGTCACGATCGCCTCCACCCGGCCCTGCGAGATGACCGAGTGCATCTCCTTGCCCAGTCCGGTGTCCGACAGCAGCTCGATCACGTCCACCAGCCGGCAGCGCGCACCGGCCAGCCGGTATTCGCCCTCCCCGGTGCGGTCGAGGCGACGCAGAATCGAGATCTCGGGCACCCCGAGCCCGAGCGTGCCCTCGCTGTCATCGAGGACGAGCTCCACCTCGGCGCTCTTGGCCGCCTGGCGCCCGGGGGCGCCGCCGAAGATCACATCCTGCATCGACTGACCGCGGACGGCCAGCGGCGACTGCTCGCCGAGCGCCCACAGGACGGCATCGGTGACGTTCGACTTGCCCGACCCGTTCGGGCCCACGATCACGCTGACCCCCGGCCCGAACTCGAGCCGCGTGCGATCGGGGAAGGACTTGAAGCCCTTCAGGGTGATCGATTTCAGGTGCACGCCGGCATCACGCCCCGATCACCTCGAGGGCCGCACGCGCGGCCTCCTGCTCGGCGTCCTTCTTGCTGCGGCCGGTGCCGCGACTGAGCTCGGTCGCGCTGACCATGGCCGCGACGGAGAACGTACGGTCGTGCGGCGGCCCCTCCTCGGCCACGACCGCATAGGCCACCACCTCGCCGCGCTGGGCGAGCCGCTCCTGCAGGGCGGACTTGAAGTCGACCGGATGCTCGAGCGCCTCCTCGATCTCCGGCCCGAACGCCTCCACGACCGCCTCCGCGGTCCGGTCGTAGCCAAATGCGAGGTAGCACGCCCCGATCACCGCTTCGATCACCGATGCCAGCACCCGCTCGGTCGACACCAGCGAGGCGATGCTGGTCGCGGAGCTGGCCGGGGCGGCGGCCCGCAGTCGCTGGGGCAGCCCGAGCCGCACCGCCACGGCGCGGCAGGAGCGTCCCGATACCGTCTGCGCGCGGATCTTCGTCAGCCTCCCGGCGCCGAACCGGTCGGCCTCGAGCCGTGGATAGAGATGTGTGGTGATCGCCAGCGCGAGCACGCTGTCGCCGAGGAAGGCGAGCCGCTCGTATGACTCCGACCGCCGGTTGGTCCACGACGCATGGGTGAACACCGGCACGGCCAGCTCTTCGGGCAGATGCTCGAGCAGCGCGTTGAGCTTCTGGCTCACTCAGGGTTCAGGGCCTTGAATCGCTCTCGCCGACAGAGGCGGTGGCACCGCCGCTCGCGAGCACGAAGTCGACCGCCTGGCCGACGGTGAGGATCTTGGCCGCTTGTTCGTCGGAGATCTTGACGCCGTAGGAGTCCTCGAGCTCCTGGACGAGCGTGTACAGATCGAGCGAATCAGCTTCGAGATCCTCCCGGAAGCGCATGGCCTCCAGGATCTTGTCCGGCTCCACCTCGAGCTCATCGGCCAGGTGGTCGCGGATCAGTGAGAAGACCTGCTCGCGGGTCATCGGTTCGACACCGTAGCCTGGCGTTCGGACGGGCCCGCGTCAGCTGCGGCGGTCGAGCTTGCCTCCGACTCCTGACCACTCTGCGAGCGCAGAGCGCCAGCCGCTTCGAGCGCGGCCCGGGTCTGGCCGATCACGTCCTCCTGGACGCCGCGTGCGGCGACCTCGATCGCACGGGCGAACCCGCGCCGCGTGAAGCGGCCGTGGGCGATCACGCCGAGCTGGCGCAGCCCGAGCATGTAGGCCCCGCCGGGAGCCTCCGGATCGATCTCGTCACGCAGCCGCGCAACCGCCGGCGCGAGCAGCAGCCCGCCCAGCTTGCCCCGCCACGATGAAGTGGCCGCGTCGCGGATCGCGCGCAGCGTCCGGCCCGAGACGCCCTCGATCAGCTTCAGCGTGATGTTCCCGGTGAACCCGTCCATCACCACCACGTCGGCGGCTCCGTCGGTGACCTGCGTACCCTCGATGTTGCCGATGAAGTTGAGTCCCTTGCCGCCGGGTCCGGCCAGCTGCGCGTGGACCGTGACCAGGTCGGGCGTGCCCTTGGCGGGCTCCTCGCCGTTGGAAAGCAGCGCGACCCGCGGTGAGGAGAGGCCCATCACGGCCTGCGCGAACGCCGACCCCATGTGCGCGAACTGGACCAGGTGCTCGGGCCGGCAGGTGACGTTGGCGCCGACGTCGAGCATCAGCACCGGCGGCGCGCCGGGCATCGGGACCGGAAGCGCCAGCGCGGGGCGGTAGATGCCGCGATCGCGGCGCAGGTTGAACAGGCCGGCGGCGAGCGCTGAGCCGGTGGATCCCCCGGACACGAGCGCCTGCGCCCGGCCCTCGGCGACGGCCCGGGCCGCCTGGACGATCGAAGCCTCGGGAGTCGACCGGACCGCGAACGCCGGGTCGGTCGCCTTGGCGATCGAGACCGGGGCGTCGATCACCTCGACGCCCGAGGGCACCGGCCCGATCTCGCTCGCGGGGCCGAACAGGAGTACGCCGATACCGGCAGCCGCGGCGCGGGCGGCGCCTGCTGCCACCTCTGCGGGGCCAAGGTCAGCCCCGCCCGCATCGACGGCGACGATGACCATAACCGGCGGGGTTAGAGGGTCTCGTCGCGCACGTCCGCGCTGACTACCTCACGGCCCTTGTAGCTGCCGCACACCGGGCAAACTCGGTGGGGCAGCCGGGGGCTGTGGCATTGCGGGCACGCGTTGTAGGTCGGCGCGCTGATCTTGTGCTGCGCGCGGCGCTGGGCTGTGCGGGCGTGTGATTGCTTCTGCTTCGGGACGGCCATGAGGGCATGAGTGTAGTCAGAATCATCCGCGGGCACCTGACGACCCACTGCGGCCCGCCGTCAGTCGAAGCGCAGCTCCGAGAGCTTCACCCACCGGGGGTCGGGCTCGGCCTCGTGGGCGTGCTCGGGCCCGGCTGCGTTCAGGTCGGCTCCGCAGACCGGGCACAGCCCCGCGCAATCGGGACGGCAGATCACCTGGGTCGGGAGCGCGAGCGCCAGCGCCTCCCGGGCCCATGCGGCCAGATCGAGCACCTGCTGGGCCACGTAGGGGCTGTCGAGCTGGTCGATCTCACCGGGCTGGGAGATCTCCCGCGCATCGATCACGAACGCCGGCGCAGCCGGGCCGAGACAGCGCATGCAGGGACCCTCCAAGGCGGCCTCGAATCGCACTCGCAGGGCATACCCCTCGCTGGTGGTTCGCGAGATATCGAGCCGGACCGGCACCAGCGGCGGCTCCACCGAATACTCCTCGCCGCCCAGGATGAGCGGCTCGATGTCGACCTCGAGGTCGAGCCGGCGTCCCTCACCGGCGGTCAGCTTGAGACGCCCGAGATCGAAGCTGTCCGTTCTCAGACCCATGCTCCGAGCTTATCGAGCCGTCCGGGCGGCCCACAGCGGGCAGCCGGGGGTCCGGCGGCCTCACGGCAGGCGGAGCCCCTCGGGCAGCTCGCCCCGCTCGATCAGCGCGTAGATCCCGGCCGCGCAGCGCGGGTTCAGGAACACGTGACGCTGCCCGACGCTCGGCTTCTCGACCAGCAGCCCGGCGTCGATCAGCCGCCCGGCGATGTCGTTCACCAGGGCGCGATCGTGGCCGGCGAAGCCTCGGGCCAGATGCTCGAACTCGGTGTGGTAGCCACCCCATTTCCCCATTCCGGCCAGCCGTTGCAGGATCCGCCGGGCCACGCGGAGGCCGGGATCGAGCTCCTGGTGCGGCCGGGCCACGGCCGAGTCGGTCCCGAGCGCGGCCAGCACCTGCTCCTCGTGTTCGGACACCGAGCGCTCGTCGGCCGGGCGGCCGTCGAGTCGCGCGATCGCCTCAGCGATCCGGAGCGGGTGCGCCGCTCCGATCGGCTCGCGCAGGTCGCTCACTCCGTCGATCACGGCGCCCGGCACCGCGTAGGCGCGGGCGCGGAGCCGGTCGATCGAAGAGGCGTGATCCTCGAACGCCAGTGGCGCCAGCTCCACCGCCTCGGGCGCGTCCTGGGCACGGATCGGGAGCGCCAGCGCGAGCCAGCCGCAGAGCTCACCGGCCAGCAGCTCGTGTGCCAGGGGCGCGGCCGCGTCGCGCGCGGCGAGGGTGCGCTCGCGCGACGCAGCGGCCGGGTCCACCACGGGCGACGGAGAGGCGACGTCCACGAGGGCCCCGACCACGGCCGCGACCAGCAGCCATTCCCGCTCGCGCACGCCTGCGGCGTCGGCGCGCAGCGACGGATGCACGGGAACCACAGCCACGAGGCCCGGCCGACCCGGGCCGATCGCCACAGCCACCGGCCGCCGGTAGCCGGATCGCGTCAGGCGCAGCTCGCCGGCGCCGGCTTGCAGCTCGTCGAGCAGCAGCGCGCGCAGCTGAGCGACCCGCTCACCGGGCGCGGCAACGCCGCCGGCCTCGGCCAGCGCGGTGGAGAGAGCTCCCGAGCGGGAGGCGGCGATCGCGCGGTCGTTGTCCATTCGCCCGAGCGTAGCCGCGAGGGATCGATCGACTCTTCGATCGCGCGGTCGCGGCCGCGATGGCATCGCTGGCGGGAACCGGCACGCGCGATCCGGAGGCCAAGCACGCCGGGGACCGGCACCAGCCATCATGTGCGGCGTGTCCAACTGGTTTCGGTCATACGGCTTCGCCGACGTGCTCGACGATCTTCTGATCGGTGCCTATCCGCTCGACGCCGACGACGTGAAGATGCTCAGCTGGATTGGCGTCAACCGGATCCTCAACCTGGTCGAGGATGAGGAGTACCGGCCGGGGGATCGCCAGGCGGTGGAGTCGGCGCTGGCGGCCGCCGGGATCGAGGAGCGGCGCCTCAGCCTCACCGATTACGGCGGGTTACCCGCCGAAGTGCTCGAGGGCGCAGTGCAGGAGGTGAGCGCCTGGCTGGATGACGGTCGCCGGGTGTACATACACTGCCGGGCGGGATGGCAGCGATCGGCGGCCGTCGCGGCCGGCGTGGTCGCGGTCCGCAAGGGGATCGACCTCGATCAGGCACTGGAGCACGTGCAGGCCCACAAGCCGACCGCCGATCCCCTGCCCCACCAGCGCGAGGACCTGCGTCGCTGGTGGGAGGGCCGCCAGGCAGGCTGAGTCCGTGGTTCAGCCGGGCGGCGTGGAGGTCTACTCGGCCGCGCGCAGGCGGCGGGCCGTGACCTCGCCGGCCGTCAGCTCGGCCGGAGGATCGTCCTCGGCGGGCAGCTCGGGCGCCCGGACCGACCGGGCGTTGACCGTGACGTGCTCGAGGTGTGGCAGCTCCGCGGCGGCGACGCCGTGGTCGGCGAACCGCCGGGCCCCCGGCAGGACACGGGCCTCGTAGGAGCCGACCGTCTCGTTGTAGGCCTTCACCGCACCGTTGAGCCGGTTGCCGAGCGTCGCGAGCAGGGTCGAGAGCTTGACCAGTCGTCCGTGCAGCTCGCGGCCCAAATCCGAGATCTCCTGCGCGGACTCGGCCACCCGCTCCTGCTGCCATCCGTAGCCGACCGCCCTGAGCATCGCCAGCAGCGTGGTCGGCGTCGCGATCAGCACCCGCCGTGCCATCGCGTCCTCGATCAGGGTCGGGTCGGATTCGAGCGCGGCGCCATAGAGATGCTCGCCCGGGAGGAACATCACCACGAAGTCCGGGGCCGAATCGAGTCCCGCCCAGTACGCCTTGTCGGCCAGCGCCTTGACGTGCTTTCGCAACAGCCGCGCGTGGTCGCGCAGGTGACGCTCGCGTTCCTCGTCGTCGCGGGCCTCGTAGGCGTCAAGCACGCCCTGCAGCGGAGCCTTGGCGTCGACGACCACGTGCTTGCCGCCGGGCATCCGGACCACCAGATCCGGCCGCAGCGCGGCCTCATCCCCGGGGACGGAGCACTGCTCGACGAAGTCGCAATGCCGGACCATCCCCGCCAGCTCGACCACGTTGCGCAGCTGCATCTGCCCCCATTGCCCGCGGGCGTTGGGCTTGCGCAGCGCGGTGACCAGGGCGCCGGTCTCCGTCCTCAGCTTCTCGCCGGTCTCGGTCAGGGTCTTCAGCTGCGCCTCCAGGGCGCCGCGCGACTCGCGGCGCTCCTGGTCGAGCGCCAGCAGCTGGGCATCGACACGCCCGAGCTGCTCACGCAGCGGTGCCACGAGCTTGGAGACCGCCTCGTGCCGGCGGTCGAGGTCGCCCTTGGCCTGCATCTGTGCGGTCTGCAGCTGGGCCCGGGCGAGGTCGGTGAGCTGAGCCACGCTGGTCTGGAGCGCCTCGGCGCTCAGCGTCTTGAACGAGTCCGAGAGCCGTGCCTGAGCGTCATGGACGGTGGCCAGCCTGTCCTCGGCCCGGACCCGCTCGTGCTCGAGCTCGGCGCGAGCGCGCACGAGCTCGCGGTCGAGCTCAGCCGCCCGCGCCGCCTCGGCGCCGAGCGCCCGGATGCGGGCGCGCAGCAACACGGTGGCCAGAGCCCCGCCCACGACCAGCCCGATCAGCAACCAGAGTGCGCTCATAGGACCAACCAGCATGCCGCCTCCGGCGGACGGAACCGGCTGGAAGAATCCGCCCGTGCCGACCGATCTCGTCCGCCGCCGTTTGATCATCCACGGGCGCGTCCAGGGCGTCTGGTTCCGCGACTCGCTACGCGAGCGCGCCCGGGTCGCGGGCGTCCCCGGGTGGGCGCGCAACCGGACCGACGGCACGGTCGAGGCCGTGTTCGAGGGCCCGCTCGAGGAGGTCGAGCGCCTCGTCCGCTTCTGCAAGATCGGGCCTCCAAGAGCTCGCGTCGACCGGATTCAGGTCCAGATCGAGTCGCCGGAGGGCCTGGGCGCGTTCGAGGTTCGGTAGGTGGTGGACGTCGGCCTTGGGCGGCGGTCGGCCGTGGCCTTGGGCGGCGGTCGGCTGGGGCCTTGGGCGGCGGTCGGCTGGGGCCTTGGGCGGCGGTCGGCT